>DAOMZC010001097.1:0-2508 GCA_035437965.1 Pseudomonadota bacterium | reverse complement strand
CTCGCCCAGCTCGCCGAGTGGGTGCGCCCGATCGACCACAGCGTCGCCTTCGATGTCTACCAGCTGTCGGCCTGGGGCTCGCTGTCGCCCGAGGCCGCGGCCACCTTCATGGTGCGCGCCGGCCTGTGCCCGGGCAGCAGCAGCGAGTGGCGCGGCGTCTCCTCCTATGTAGTGACCAGCGTGCTGTGGAGCCTGTACTGCTTCCTGCGCACCCCGGAGGACTATCTGGAGACCATCTACACCGCCATCTCGGCCGGCGGCGACGCCGACACCACGGCGGCGATGGCGGGGGCGATCAGCGGCGCCCACCTCGGGCTGTCGCTGCTCCCGGCCCGCTGGACCCCGCACCTGACCGATCGCGGCCAGTGGGGCCACACAGATCTAATCGCGGTCGCCGAGCGCTGCTACACCCGCAAGCACCCGTCGGCCTAGCGCTTCAGGCGGGGCCGTCGCCTTCAGAGTCAGCCGAGCCGGGGCGGAGCTCGTCGCTACTGTAGTCGCGCGACAGGTGGCTGTAGTCGCTGGAGACGACGGCCATGACGATGCGGTCGGGCACCTGGCTCAGCTGAATCTGCTGGCGCTTGAAGTCGAGGTTGTACCAGTAGCGGATCGCGCCCTGCTCGACCCAGCCCTCGATGCGCATGAAGACCCGCCGCTTGTTGATGTCGCGGCCGAACTCGCCGTAGCCCTCGATGAGGGGGACGTCCGGCTTCTTGTTGCGGTTGACGAAGCGCAGCACCAGCTCGAAGTGGCTGGTCACGCGGGTCAGCCGCACCCGCATGCCGTCGCCGAGGTAGGGCTCGCGCAGGGTGACGTTGGGCGACTCGTACCACTGGCAGTGGGGGATGGGGTTGTCGGGGATCTGGCGGAGGGCGTCGTTGTAGCTGCGCACCGCGGCGCGCAGGGCGCCTACGATCTCCAGGTATTTTTCGGGAACCGCCTTGTGCAGGATCTCGGCCCGCTGGGCGAAGTCGTTGCGCGTCTGCGCGACCCGCGCCGCGTTGTCGCTGTCGGCGCGCGCCAGGTCGAGGAGTCGCGCCCGGGTCCGCTGCGTCTCCAGGTCGGCGTCATCGGGCGCGGAGCTCGCGGCGGCGGCAGGCTCTACCGGGGGAGCGGCCTGCGCGTCAGCTGGCGCTGCCGGAGGAGGGCCTGCAGCGGGGGCCCCGGAGCGGTCAGCCTCAAGGTTTTGATCGGCCATCTGAACATTATAGATGAATCCGCCGGCGCCTCGCAGCGCCCGTGCAAGGTCGCCGCGGGCCTCGAGGCCCGCGAGCTCCAGCCGCCTTGACTTCGGGAGGCCGGAGGGCAGAGCCTGCAAGCGGCGTAACCGGCCCGCTGCCGTGGTAAATTAGAGTAGCCGCCCGTGGGACTATGACTCGACTTCCGAATACCAGCTTGGAACTGTGACTAAGTAGTCGTGTCGCTACACCCCGGGCGGCGCTGCCCGCCTGCGCGACGGGCTCGCGCTGGAAGACTCGATGGCTCAAGCTCGCCCCGCCCTGCCCGACCCGCCCGCCTCCGAGCGCGCCGCCAGCGAGCGGGCCGCCAGCGAGCGGGTCGCCCGCGAGGACCTGGTGCTGTTCATCAACGCCTGCTTCGCCTGCACCGGCCAGTCCGAGTTCTACGGCGACGCCGCGGTTCAGGGCATCTCGATCCGGTTTCTGCACGAGTACATCCTGGGCAACTATCGGCGGCTGTACGCCCGCACCCTGGCCGCCGGGATCAACCACTACAACCGCGCCCTCATCGTCAAGAACCTGCTGGCCGCCGGCGCCCCCCGCGAGCCGGCCGCGCGCGCCGAGGAAGGCGAGCTGATTCTGGCGACCCTGTTGGCGCTGCCCGCCCCCCGCGCCTATCAGCTCCTGCGTGAGGTGCGCAGCCGTCGCATAAACAACCGCCGCACGCGGGCGATCATCCGCGAGTTCCTGGGCCGCCGGCCCGATCGTGTCTTTGACGCCGTCAAGTATCGGGTCCACGTGCGCGCCGTCGCCGCCCACGCCCACCTGCGGCTGCCCGGCGAGGTCGGCCGCTTCGTGTTCGAAGGGGTATCGCGCAAGGGGGCCTTCGCCACCCCTTTGTTCGAGTCGTTCCGGCGCGCCCACTACAGCCAGGAGTCGCTCTACGAGCTGCCCTACACCATCGCTGTGGGCCTGGCCAAGAAGCACGGCGTGCCGCAGGACAAGTTCCTCACCCGCATCGCCCCGCGCATGACGTTCCTCGAGCGGCTCACCCTGCAGGGGGCGGCCGAGCGGGCCGCGGCGGCGCCCATCGCGATCGATCTGACGCGCGCCCCGCTCACCAAGCTGTGCAGCTACCTGCTGTCGCTGCCTGCCGAGGAGCGGCGCGACCGTCAGCCCGAGCTGCTGGCCGCCCTGCGCGGGGCCGCCGAGCGCGCCTTGCGCCGGACGCCGCTGCGGCTGGGGCGGGTCGCGGCGGTGCTCGATCGCAGCTACTCGGCTTCGGGCAGCAGCGAGAAGAGGCGCCGGCCGCTGGCGGTGGCGCTGGCGG
>DAOMZC010001096.1:0-2510 GCA_035437965.1 Pseudomonadota bacterium | reverse complement strand
ATGCTCACCGTCGGTGGTTCTAGTGGAGGGGGACTTTCTGGATGGAAACTAACTACTGTTTTGTATCAAGCTGCGTCAGCCGCTCGAGGATCTGCAGCCGGATCGGCTCCAGGCGGGTGCGCTCAACTTTGATGGCGCGCAAGAAGCGCTCGATCTTGCGCTGCACGACCGGGCGCTGCGCCAGGTCGCGCGACCAGCCCGCCACATCCGTCTGGGCGGCGAGGGTCTCGGCAAGCAGCGCCGCCAGATCCGCCACCGCCGGATCCGAGCAGCGCTGGCCATCCCGGGCCTGCGGCGGACTTATCTCCAGGAACAGGCGGTATAGCGCCTGCGCGACCGGGGACAGCTCGGGCGCGTCGAGGACCGGCTCGCCCGCGGCAGCTTCGGCGGTGATTGACGGCGGCGGCGGCGGCAGCGGCGGCAGGTCGGCGCGGGTGGCCTGCAGCGCCAGCAGCACCTCACTGGCCACATAGAAGCGGAGCTCTTTCGCGGACCGCTTGAAGCGGTGCATCCTGGCGATTACCTCGGAGCGAAAATACTCGGCCGCCGGGGCGTCGTGCAGCCGGCACGCCAGGCGCAGCAGCACCGCGTACGCCACCAGCTCGGCGGGGCCGCCGGCGCCTTCGCCGCTTCTGCCAAGATAGTAGCTGCGCAGGCCTTCCTGGCGGCTGCGGACGAACTGCAGCAGCTTCCGGCCGACCTCCGGGGCTTCATGCAGCGAGCGCTCGGCCACGGTCGCGGCGTTGGCCAGTCGCACCTCGTCGTTGGGCGAGAACACGCTCAAGCGGGCGTCCATCAGGCTCGCGACCTCCGGCTGTACGACTTCATATAGGAGCCCGGCCGGGGTTACGGCCTGCCGCACCAGCTTGTAGGTTTGCTGCGCCGCGTCGAGCAGCTCGCGATCGCGCAGCGCGCTGCCGACTTCTTGCAGCAGGTCGGCGTCATGATCGATAAGAAATGAGTTGGTCGCAAACGTGCGGGTTCCCAGGTTGAAGTAGTTGCGCACGAACCACATCCCATCCTGGCTGCACTGGTGTCGCAGGTAGCCGCGCAGGATGCGGAGCGCCAGGCGCAGATCTTCAACTTCGGCGAACGCGCGCCCACCTTCCCACAGCCCCTGAGCGACCCGCAGCGCCTCGGTGGTCCCCGAGGCCTCGGCCGGCTGTCCCGGACGCCAGCGCCAGGCGATCATGCCGCGGGTAGTTACGTCACAAGGTTGATCGATCAGGTAGTCGCGCTTGAGGACGGCGCGCAAGCGAAAATACAGCGGACGCTCACCGCTGCGCGCTGCGTAGATCAGCAGCTGTCCCAGGTCCACTGCGTAACCATAGCCGTCGGCTCGCACCCACGGCTCGGTCTGTAGCCAGGACTCGACTTGCCGGCGCAGCGATTCCTCGATGGGGACCGCTGACTCGAGCCTCACGTCGCGCGCGCAGCCGAGCGGTGAGAGCAGAATCACGAGCGCCACAAGGTAGTGAATACGAGCGCGAAAAGCTTGCACGGTGCGGCCAGTGTATCACGCACGGGTCATGACCACCGAGAACGCCGGGCGGCCGCAGCCGCGCCGGACGACGGCTCAGGAAGTAGCTGCCGGATCTGTGCGATTGGTGCGGCTGGGGCGATCGGGGTGCTCGGGAAGCGTCACCGCGACGCCGGGCTGGCTGCTCACCTCGCGGATGCAGGCGCGCAGGCCCTCGTGCAACGTGGCGTAGCTGCGCACGGCGGACAGGTCGGTGCGCAGCGCCACCAGGGCGCGCGCCACCTCCGGCCGCAGTCCGGTAAGGAAGGCGCGCGCACCGAGAAGCCGCACCGCGCTGGCCAGCGAGACCAGCTGCGCCGCAGTCCTTTGTTCCACCCGCGCCATGCCCGTCAGGTCGAGCAGAATGAGGCGGGCGCGGCTACGCACCACCGCCTCCAGCAGAGCCTCCTGCAGCGGCGTGCCCAGCGCCTCCCCTGCTTCGCTGAGCAGCGGAACGCACAGGACCCCGGGCCACACCGGGAGGATCGGCAGAAGGAGCCGCGAGATCGTCTCTTTCTGCGCCGCGATCGTCGCCAGCTGGTCGCTGAGGAGGCGCGCGGAGCGGACGCGCTCGGTCACGTCCAGCAGGGTGCCGATCACCATCGTCAGCTGCCCATCGGCGCCGTGACAAGGGCAGAGCCAGGCATCGCAGGACAGCGCCCCAAGCGAGAACTGCGCGGTCGCCTCTTGGCCGCCGAGCGCGCGGTCGAGCGCCGCGGTGAGCTCCGGGGCCGCGGCCAGCACGACGCGCGCCGGCTGCCCGATGGCGGTCTCGGCGTCCAGTCCCAAGAGCCGCGCGCCCTTGCCTTCCAGTAGCGTCACCTTGCCCTCGGCATCGGTGATGAACGTGATCACCGGCGCGCTGCGCAGGACGGCGCTCAGCAGCTGCTCACGCTGCGCGATGCGACGGCGCTCGGTGACATCGCTGATCGTCGTCATCCGATAGCGGCTGCCATCGGCGAGCTCCAGCCGATCCGCCGTCACCGCAACG
>DAOMZC010001095.1:0-2510 GCA_035437965.1 Pseudomonadota bacterium | reverse complement strand
AGGCGGCGCGCCAGCAGTTGCGACGGCGGGAGCAGGCGGCGCGCCAGCAGTTGCGACGGCGGGAGCAGGCGGCGCTGGACTGCGCCGCGGACACGCCGCCGCGGTGAGCAGGCAGAGGCCAGTACCGATAAGGACAAGGACTTTCCCAGACATGCGGGCCTTGGGCGCGGCCAGCCTCCCGCGGCCTGCGGACCGCCGCCGAAGTGGCCGCTCCAGCATAGCCTGCCGACGAGCGCCGCGCGAGTGGCGATTGACACTCGGGAAGCGGTTGATCTGTAATCTCCCCTATGCTGCAAGCGCGTCGGCCGTGTCAGTCTGTTTCGTTGCGACCTGTCTCGCTCGCGTCCGGGCTCGGGTCCGGGCTTGGGCTTCGGCTCGCGCTCGCCGCGGTGGTGACGCTCGGGTTTGCCGGCTGCAAGCTGTTCACCAAAGCAACCACCGAGGACAAATACCCCAAGATGTCGCCGGAGGCGCGGGCGGTGAAGATCTACTACTCCGGCGAGCAGCCCGAGTGCCTGGAGGTCCTGCGCCTTGGCCGCGTGCAGGCCAAGGCCGGCGACTTCCCCGATCCCGACCCGCAGTTCATCTCGCCCCAGGTGCACATGGACGTGGCGCTCGCCTGGCTGCGAGTCGAGGCGGCGAACAAAGGGGCCAACGGGGTCATCCTGCTGGAGCAAAAAGGCAACCACGACGGGACCCTGCACATTGCGATAGGAGAAGCGATCTTCTGTCGCGTCGCCAACTGATGCCAGGTCGCCAAGCTCTGGGCCGGGCGCTCTTGTGGGCGCTGGCGGCCGCCGTGCTCCCCGCGCCGAGCCACGCCGAGCCGATCCCCGACGGCGCCTTCGTGCGCACCCGCGGCACCGAGTTCGTGGTCGGCGACAAGCCGTTCCGCTTCGTCGGTGCCAACATCGATCCGCTGCACGGCGACATCAACCGCCCGCGCGCCGCCGAGATCATCCGCGCCCTGCCCAAAGACGGCCTGACCGTGGCCCGGGTCTGGGTGCTGGGCGAGGGCCTGCCCGACGCCAGCGACTGGTCGCGCCGCTTCGAGCTGTTCCGCGCCGGACCCACCGATTTCATCGAGGACTCGTTCGTCCTTTTGGACCAGGTCCTGGCCGAGGCCCGCCAAGCCGGCATACGGGTCATCCTGACTCTGTCCAACAACTGGAAGGACTACGGCGGCGCCCCCATGTACCTGCGCTGGGCCGGCCTGTCGAGCGAAGGGCTGGGCCTGGAAGAGTTTTACCGCAACGAGAAGACGCGCGCCTTCTTCCGCTCGCACCTCAGCCGGATGCTCGAGCGCAAAAACTCCCTCACCGGCGTGCCCTATGTCGACGACCCGACGATCTTCGCCTGGGAGCTGATGAACGAGTCGACGGTGCTCACCAGCGCTGGGCAGAAGGCGCGCACCGCGTGGATCGCGGAGATGGCGCGGCTCATCAAGGAGCGCGACCCCCACCACCTGGTGTCGGCGGGCCTGCTCGGCTACAGCATGCGCGCCGAGCGCGCCGAGTGGATCCGCACCCACCAGCTCCCCGAGGTGGACTACTGCGACAGCCACCTGTACATGCAGAGCAGCGAGGGCGGCATCTCGCTTGCGCGCATGCGCCAGTTCCTCGATGACCGGGCGCAGCTTGCCCGCTACGTCATCCGCAAGCCGCTGGTGATCGGCGAGTTCGGCTTCCGCACCGACGGCGAGCCGCAGTACCTCGGGCTGCCGCGCGGGCGCTGGTTCCAGGAGCTCCTCATGCGCCTGTTTCGCGACCAGGGGGCCGGGGCCCTGGTGTGGATCTACCAGCCTTACCACGGTCACCCGCGCGACTACGGCATCTACATCGACCGGCCCGACACCGACGATGTGCGCGCCATCCTGCGCCGCTTCGCCGAGCAGCTGAACAAGGGGTTCGCGCCGCCGCCGAATCCGCGGCTGTCGGCGGCGCGCAAGGACGCGCTGCTCTACGATCCGCTCATCACGCTGTACGGGCCCCATCCGGTGCATGACAGCTGGCAGCGGCGGCCGGACAGGGGCATGGAGCTGGCGATTCCGGTGGGCCAGTACCTGCGGGCGCGCTTTGAGCGCACCGGAGTCTGGGACGGCCAGCCGGTCGCGCACGCCTACGGCGCCGATGCCGGGTCCTATGTCTATCGCTTCGCCGCGCCGGCGATGGCGCGTCCCGCCGGCGCGCGGGCGACCCCGGCGGCGCGACCCCCGGCGCCGGCGGCGGTCGAGATCGAGGCCCGGCTGTCTTCCGAGTGGCCGGGGGCGGTGTCTCCTGCCGACGGCGGCTCGCTCATCGCCGTGCTCATCGACGGTCAGGTGGTCGCCGAGCGCCAGGTCATCACCGACGATGGCCTGGGCCAGCGCGAGCGCTTCAGGCCTCGCACGGCATCTGATAGATGCGCATTTGCCACAAAGTAAGCAGCTACTCCACGTTCGGGTTCAATCCAGTCGGACATGCTGTTGCCGATCATTGAGACGCGATGTCCGGCAGCCGCTAGTGCAGCGA
>DAOMZC010001094.1:0-2510 GCA_035437965.1 Pseudomonadota bacterium | reverse complement strand
CGGAGCCGCGCCGAGCACCGTCGCCGCAAGCAGCAGCGCCCCGGCGCCCAGACTCGTGGTCAGGCGGGCCACCGGACCGGCCGCTCGGGCACGCGGTGGGGCGGGCTCAACTCGGCCGCGCTCGCCCTGAAGCGCTACCTGCGCGGCTGCAGCCGGTGCCGGCAGGCAGGGGCGGGGGCCGCGCGCAAGAACCAGAACCATACCGGCAGCCTACCAAAAACTTCCGCGATCCGTCCTATTTCTGCGCGCCGCCAAGGACCCGCCGGGGCCCGCTCGGGCTGCTCGCGAGGCTTGGGCCACTTCTGGGGCACGGGCCGCTCCCGGGGCGCGGGCCGGCTCTTGGGCGAGCGGGCTCTGCCCCGGGCTCGGTTTCCTCCCTTTTCACCGTCCTTTTCGCCGTCCTTTTCGCCGTCCTTGCCGCTGGCGGGCTCACTGGGTGCCAGCGGCAGCGGGTGCCGCGCGACGAGCTCGTGGTGCTCATCGAGCAGCCGCCCAAGAACCTCGATCCCCGCTACGCCGCGACTTCGTACGACCTGAAGCTCGGCTTTCTGTGCTATGCGCGCCTGGTCTCGGTCGACGGCGAAACGCTCGAGCCCAGGCTCGACCTCGCCGAGGCGGTGACCGTCCTGCCGCAGGACCCCGCCCACCCGGCCGAGCTGCGCTTCGACGTGCGGCTGCGCCCCGCCCGCTTCGCCGACGGCGCCGAGGTCACCGCCGCCGACGTCGTCTACACCATCGAGCGCCTGGCCGACGAGAAGACCGGCAGCCCGTCGATGCGCCGCCGCTTCTCCGAGTCGGGCCTGCAGCTGCCGCCGCAGATCCTCGACAGCCGCACCGTGCGCTTCACCCTGGCCCACGCCCACGCCTCGTTCCGCACCGATCTCGACTTCGGCATCTTCCGACGCGGCACCGCCGAGCCGACCACCAAGCGGCCGAGCGAGGGCGGGATGCCCGTCGGCGCCGGCCCGTTCATCCTGGTCAGCGACGTCGGCGAGGTGACGCGCTTTGTCCGCAACCCCAACTTCTACGGCGGCCCGCCGACCATCCAGCGGCTCACCGTGCGGGTGGTGCGCGACTCCAACTCACGGCTCTTGTCGCTGGTCGGCGGCTCGGCGGACCTGACCCAGAACACGGTCTCGCCGCTTTTGTTCGACGCGATCGGCAAGTGGCGCACCCGCCTGCAGCTGCAGACCGCGCCGTCGGCGCTGCTCTACTACCTGGGCATGAACAACGAGGACCCGCACCTGCGCGACCCGCGGGTGCGGCGGGCGCTGGCCCTGGGCGTCGATCGCGAGCGCATCATCCGCACCAAGCTGCACGGCAAGGCGACCCTGGCCTCGGGCCTGCTGGCGCCGCTGCACTGGGCGTATCAGGCCCCACAAGAGCCGCTGGTCTACGATCCGGAAAAGGCCCGCCAGCTGCTCGACGAGGCCGGCTTCCGCGATCCCGACGGGCCGGGCCCCAAGCCGCGCTTCACCCTCCAGTTCAAGACCTCGACCGACGCGCTGCCGGTCGCCATTGCCCGCGTCATCGCCGCCCAGCTGGCCGAGGTCGGCATCGCCATCGAGCTCCGGCCGCTCGAGTTCCACCTGTTCCTGTCCGACGTGAAGAAGGGCAACTTCCAGCTTTACACCCTGAGCTCGTCGGAGATCGCCGAGCCCAACGTCTACCGCAACTTCTTCCACTCGTCGTTCATCCCCAGCCCCAAGAACCTCGACGCGGGTCTCAACCGGATGCGCTACCGAAACGCCGAGATCGACGCCCTCCTCGACGAGGGGCAGCGCGAGATGGACCGCGACAAGCGGCGCGTCATCTACGCCCGGGTGCAGACCCTGCTGGGGCGCGACCTGCCGATGCTGCCGCTGTGGCACCCCGACAACGTCGTCGTCGCCCGCCGGCTCGTTCAGGGCTTCCGCATGTGGCCTTCGGCGCAGCTGTCCGGCCTCGCTGGGGTGAGCAAGCTGCCCGAGCGTTAGCCGTTTAGAAGAGCTTCAGCTGCGGCGGCTTGGGGCGGCGCTTGGGCGGGGCCGGGCGGTGGACGAGGTGGGCGGGCAGCTCGTCGAGGAAGGGCGAGGGGCGGTCGCCGGGCGGCGGCGCGGTCGGCGGGTCGCGGCTGACGCACGAGACGTAGAGGCGATCCCGGGCGCGGGTGAGGCCGACGTAGAACAGGCGGCGCTCCTCGGCCAGCTCGGCGGGGGAGCCGGCGCCGCCGGGGAGCAGGTCCGCCTCGCAGCCGGCGACGAAGACGACCGGGAACTCCAGACCCTTGGCGCCGTGCAGGGTCAGCACCGCCACGCGCTCCTCGGTCGCTTGCCACTCGTCGGACTCGTGGCCGTGGTCGGCGAGCTGCAGGAGCTGCGGCCCGAGCTGCGCGAGCTGGGCGTGCACCGCGGCCGTGTCTTTTTCCGCCGCGCCGGGCGCCGTGGCGAGCGCCCTCAGGCGGTCGGGCAGCGCGAGCGGCGAGAGGGCAGCGATGCGCGCCGCGATCGTCGTGCGCAGGGGTTCGGGCA
>DAOMZC010001093.1:0-2511 GCA_035437965.1 Pseudomonadota bacterium | reverse complement strand
ACGGGCCGGCGCCGGCCAGCGCGGCCGGCGTGGTCACCGCCACCGGGGCGCCGGGGCGCAGCTGGTTCTGACCTTCGGTGATGACGCTCACCCCCTCGCCGAGGCCCTTGGTGATGACCGCTTCCGGACCGGTGATCTCGGCGACCTCGATCGGCTGCTGGGCCGCGGTCTGGTCGGCGCTTACCGTATAGACGAAGGTCCCCTTGGGACCGCGCTGCACCGCCACCGCGGGGATCACGATGGCACTTTTGCGCACGTCGAGAAGGAGCCGCGCCTTGATGAACTGATTGGGCCACAGCTTGTGCTCGGGGTTGGGAAACGCCGCCTTGAGGCGCACCGTGGCGGTGGACTGGTTTATCTGGTTGTCGATGACCAGGAGCTCGCCGGTCCCCAGGTGGACGTCGCCCTCGCGGTTGTAGGCCTCGATGGTCACCGGGCCCTGCTTCTGGCGCGGGAGCAGGCGCGGCAGATCGTCCTCGGGCAGGGTGAACAGGACGGCGATCGGATCCAGCTGCGTCACCACCACCAGGCCGCCCGGATCGCTGGCGCGGACCAGGTTGCCCTCATCGATCAGCCGCACGCCGGTCACGCCGTCGATCGGCGAGGTGATCTGGGCGTAGCCGAGCTGCAGCTTGGCGTTCTCGATCTGCGCCTGGTCGACGCTCACCGCGCCGGCGTACTGGTCCACCGCGGCCTGCTGATCATCGGCCTGCTGCTGGGCGATGAGGTCCTGCTTGCGCAGGTTGGTGTAGCGCTCGAGGTTGAGGCGGTTGTTGCGCAGCATGGCGCTGTCACGTGCCAGCGCGCCCTCGGCCTGGTGCAGCTGGGCAAGGAACGGCCGCGGATCGATCTCGGCCAAGACCTCGCCGCGGCGGACCTGCTGCCCCTCGCGGAAGCGCACCTTGTCCAGCCGGCCGTCGACCTGGGGGCGCACCGTGACCGTCTTCCACGCCGCGACCGAGCCGAGCCCGTCCAGATAGATGGGGACGTCCCGCCGTACCGCTGCCGCGACGCTGACCGAGACCGGGCGGGCCGCCGCGGCCTCGGCGCTGGTGGCCGCCGGCTGGGACTTCGCGCAGCCGGCAAGAGAGACAAGGCCCAGCAGCAGGCCCTTGCCCAGCAAGGTTCGCAATCGCATACGCAGCACTCCAGAAAAGCGGCCGGAATCGTGGGTTGCTTGAGTTATTGGCGCCAGTAGAGCAATGCGCGGGCCAGCCGCCACGGCGCGGGCGGGTGGAGCGGCGTCGCCCGCGAAGGGAGCGCCGGCGGACGGCCGCCTCCGCTCGCGCCGCGCCGCAATCCAGAGCAAATAGGACCCCGGGCACAAGAGCGCGGGCTCGCGGATGGTCACGGAGCGCGCGAGTGCCTCGGGAAAAGCGATAGAGTCTCTGGGGTTGGGCGGCAGTGTTCTCTTTTTAGACAGGTGTTGTCTTTTTAGACAGGTACCGTCGCATCGGGTCCCGTGGCTACCGAGCGGCACGGGCGTTTTTCAGCCTGGAATGTAGGTTGCTATAGCCTGCCCTGGCTCCCCCTCGGATCTCTTTGATGTGGTTTTTCCGCTACCGCCTGCTCACCGTCCTGGCCATCGGCATCATCACGTCGGCGCTGTCGCTGACGGCGCTACTGCGCGTCGTCAGCTTCACCCGCGATCAGCGCCGCGAGCGCGCCCTCGACGCGGTGACCCAGCAGGTCGAGCGCCTGCGGGTGGCGGGCAGCGGCGGCTCCGCGGGCAGCGCCAGCGCGCGGCAGGCGCTCTCCGCCCCGGCGATGGGCAGCATGATCGGGATGCGCGGCGGCTACGTCGAGGCCGGTGGAACGCCGCGCTACGAAGACCTGCCGCCCGAGTGGACAAAGCCCCTGGCGCAGATCCTCAAGCAGAGCCGCGAGCAGAAGGCGCGCTCGGTGTACGTCGAGCCGCTCGACTCTTTTTTGCTCGTGCTGGAGGCGCAGCCGACGGACGCCGGCGAGCTCGCGTGGGCCGGCATTTTGTTACCGCCGCCGCACTACTGGCGGTTCTGGATGGCAATCGTGGTGCTGCTGACGCTGGCGACGGCGATGCTGGTGACCACGGCGATCTCGGCGGTGGTCTCGTTTCGCCGCAGCGCGGCGGCGCTGAACCGCTGCCTGCTGGCACTGGCCGAGGATCTGGAGACCCCGGTGCCGCGCCCGCGCGTGCTCGAGCTGGTCGAGGTGGCCGATGGCATCCGCCGGCTCGCCGGGCGGCTCGTACAGGCGCGCGAGGAGCAGGCGCGGCTCGGGCAGGAGCTCAGCCAGAAGGACCGCCTGGCCGCGCTCGGCCGCGTGGTCGCCGGCGTCGCCCATGAGGTGCGTAACCCCCTGGCCTCGATCAAGCTGCGGCTGGATCTGGCGGCGGTGGACCGCACCCTGCCGCCGGCGGCGGAGCTGGCGATCGGCCATGCCTCGGGCGAGATCGCGCGCCTGGACCGGCTGGTCGCCGATCTGCTGATGGTCGCCGGCCGGCAGGTGGGACCGCGCGGCGCGACGGCGCTG
>DAOMZC010001092.1:0-2518 GCA_035437965.1 Pseudomonadota bacterium | reverse complement strand
TCGCCATCGCGCCGCTGTCCGCGCCGGCTTCGGCGACTGCCGCGGGGGCCCTGGGCGGCTCGCTCCTGCTGGGCGCGGCGACGGTGGTGCTGCTGGCCGCCCTGACGCCGCTGCTCGTGCGCTCGCGCGATGGCTTCGAGGCGCTGGTGCTCGGCTTCGTCGTCTGGACGCTGCCGCTGCTGCCGGCCACCGCGTTTCTGTATCGGCCGGATCTGTTCGTCGGACGTTCAGCGCTCGCCTCCGCGCTGGTGCTCCCGGCCAACCTGATCTGGCATGACGCCGAGCTGCCCGGGCTGGGACTCTCGGCGATGGCGGGGGCGGCCGGACTCTCCTTTATCCTGCTCACCTGGGCAGGGGCGCGGCTGCGACGGATCGGAGTGGACTGATACGAGCACCGAGCGCCGGGCGACCTTACGTGCCGATTCCCTGACGGCGTGGCGCGTTCCCGTTGCCCCGCCCAGGGCCGCTTCAGCTGCGCCCTCAGTTGCGCCGGAAGACGTTGATCTCGGCGCCCGCGCCCTCGCTGACCGTGTAGTACGTCGCGCCATCGCGAGCGAACCCGACTGCCTCGCCCTGCTTCTCGCTGGCCGCCGGCAGGGCGCAGGGCTGCCGGCCCAGCGCGGCGCCGATCGACTCCCCCGGGAGCCGATTCCACAGAAAGATTCCCGAGTACGCGCGCCCGATGATCGCGTCCCCTGCGGCCGTGATGTCCGCGCCGGTCATCGCCGGAAGCTCTCCGGCGGGGAAGTGCAGCGCCGTCGGCCCGCCCTGGCAGTCGGTGACCTGGGTCAGCGTGATCGTGCCAAGCGGCGCGGTGACCGCCGGCGTGCGGAATACATAGCTCGGGCCGGCGAAGATGTCCTTGGTGATAAGCACCAGCTCGCCGCTGTGCGGATCGACCAGAACGGACTCGCAGTCGAAGACCTTCCCCTCGGGGTACACGAGCTCGAGCCGCTCGGCGTCGGCCACGGCGAGCTTCTGATCGGTCTTGGTCAGATCGACTGGGGGCTCGGGAATCCTGTAGATCTGGAGCGAGGTACGGCGCGGGACACGGTTGAAGTTGTTGCCGGTATCACCAAGGTACAGAAAGTCGCCGCTGCGGCCGGGCACCGGACCGAGCGCCAGGTCCTCCCAGTCCTCCGCGGTGACCCCGCTAAGCGTGTAGGTCGCAACCAGCCGGGGCGGGCCGGCGGAGTCGAGCGCGACCGCGAACACGCGGGCGGTGTCGCCCGAGTCATTGTGCAGCCATAGGACGGTCGTGGTCGCGGTCGAGTTCTTGCGGCTGACCACGAGGCCCGAGACCTCGTTGAGGGCCGACGACGGCAGCTTGCCGGCGGCCGGCTGACCGCTCCAGGCGGCGCAGCCGGTGCTCTGCGCGGGCATGACCGGCTGGCACCCCGCGGGGCTCAGATCGACCGCGGCGGCGTCGGGCGCCAGCGCATCGGGAGCCCCAGAGTCAGCGGACGTGCACGCGCCAAGCAAGACCATGGTGAGCAAAAACCCCGACCGCCGCCGCGGCGAGACCTGCCTGCCGAGCGGCGCCGGTGCGCCGGAAATTCGCGCCGAGCGGCGCTTCACATCAGCATGGTTCGGCGACATGCGGGCACTTTACCTGAGCCGGCGCGTGCGGTGAGCAGATTCGGACTGCGCGCCCTTGCGCTATCCTGCGCGGTCAGCACGACAAGGAGCTCTCCGTGAACGACCGCTTGCTCGCCGATCTTCCAGGCGCGGACTCCGATCCGATAAAACCACCGTGCCGTGGCCGCCGCGCGGAGCGCCCCGGCCCCTCTGGACACCGGCGATGAACCTCGACCGCCTCCGCTACTTCTGCGTGATCGCCGAGACCGGCAGCCTCCGCCGCGCCGCCGAGATCCTGCGCCTGTCGCCGGCCGCGCTGTCCAAGGCGCTGCATGTGCTGGAGAAAGAGGTCGGCTGCCCGCTGACCCTGCCCGCCGGTCGCGGCCTGGTGGTGACCGATCAGGGGCGCCTGCTGGCGAGCAGCGTCCAGTCGCTGCTGCGCGAGCTTGAGTTCATCCGCGAGCGGGTGCGCGAAAATGAAAACGAGACGCGTCCGCTGCGGCTCGGCTCGTTCGATGTGTTCACGACCTACTTCCTGAGCGCGCTCGTGCAGCGCCTCGGCAGCACTGGCGCGGTCGTGCACGAGCTGGTCGCCGGCCACCTGGAGCGCGCCCTGGTCGAGCACGAGATCGACTACGGCATCACCTACGTCCCGGTGCCCTCGGCGGCGATCGAGCACACCGAGGTCGCGGTCATCGAGATGGGCGTGTTCGCCCGCGCCGAGGCGTTCGCCGGCCTGCCGCTGGAGCAGATTCCCTTCGCGGTCCCGGTGACGCCGCTGAGCGGGGCGCCCGACCGCATCCGCGGGCGCGACGGCTGGCCGGATCAGGCGATCCCGCGCCAGGTGGTCTATCAGGTCACGCTCGTCGAGTCGGCGCTGGAGCTGTGCCGGCAGGGGCTGGCGGCGGCGTACCTGCCGCGCTTCCTGGTCAAGCTGCAC
>DAOMZC010001091.1:0-2518 GCA_035437965.1 Pseudomonadota bacterium | reverse complement strand
GGCCAAGGACGCCCAGGTCGAGTGCGCCGACTACTTCGCCCTCCTCGAGCTGCCCCCGGAAGCCAGCGCCGCCGACGTCCGCCGTGCCTACGAGCGCCTGCAGCCGCAGTTTCTGCCCAAGGCCGTCCCCTACCGCTGCCGCATGGCCATGGAGCGCGAGCTACGCCAGATCCTGCTCCTTCTCGATGAGGCGCGCGCCGTCCTCGGCAACGACGAGCTGCGCGCCGCCTACCGCGCCGGGCTGCGCCAGTCCGCCTGAAGGGGAGGGCGGGCGCCCCCGCCGCTACTTGCGAGCGGGGGGCGCGGTCGTCAGCTCTTTGGCCAGCGTGAGCGCGTTGTAGATGACCCGCAGCGTCTCCAGGATGCCCGCGCTGTGCACGGTGACGGCGCGGTTCACCCCGTCGTCAAAGTAGTAGGCGCCGCCCAGCGAGTGGAGGTTGCCGTCGAACACCACGCCGACCACCTGGCCGCTCTGGTTCAGCGCCGGGCTGCCCGAGTTGCCGCCGATGATGTCGAGCGTGCTGGCAAAGTTCAGCGGCGTATCGAGCTTCAGCCGGCCCTTGGCGTTGAGCCACGACTGCGGCAGCACGAACGGCTCGCGGCCGGTGTGGCGCTCGAACGCCCCGCGCAGCGTGGTCACCGCCGGCACCTCGCGCCAGGTGTCCTTGAACCCGCGCACCTGGCCGAAGGTAAGCCGCAGCGAGAAGGTGGCGTCGGGGTAGATCGTGCTGCCCTGGACCGTGAACAGCGCCTTGGCGACGAGCTCCGCGTTCTTGTCGACCGCGGAGTCGACCTCGTCTTCATACTGCTTGCGGATGGCGCGGGCGTCCTCATCGACGGCGCGGGCGAACTTGATCATCGGGTCGGAGGAAGCGGCAATCGCCGCCGCGCCGCCGTCCCACAGCTGCTTGCGCACCGCCGACTCGCCCAGGTGTGAGTTGCTCACCAGGTTGTGGGCGATCTCCTCGGGCGAGTACTGCCCGAACAGCTTCTTGACCAGCGGGTGATCCGGCCCCATCGCCTCGCGCAGCTTGGTCAGCGAGTAGGTAAACGTCAGCTCGTCCACCTGCGAGTAGATGACGTGGTGGCCAAACAGGCGGTTGGTCAGCACCGGCAGCGCCGACTCGCGGTACTCGCGCAGCCGGTCTTCGCTGGGCTTCTTGCGCTCGACGGCGGCGCGCACCAGGGTGCGGGCGTAGGCGAACAGCTCCGACTGAAAGCCGCGCCCCTTTTCGAGCAGCGAGTAGGTGATCCAGTACTTGCGCCCCTGCTCCTGCGCCTTGGCCAGCGCGTCCCAGGCGCCGCCGTAAAGCTTCTGCCACTCGGGGTTCTTGGCGACCTGGGTGCGCAGCGCCTGCTCGGCGGCGTGCTTGGCGGCGATGAAGTCGCGATCGAGCAGCGCCTGCTGCTCCCCCGACAGCGCCTTGAAGCTGTTCTCCACCGAGTACAAGAGCTCGGCCGCCATCCGCTTCGAATCCGGCCCGCGCTTGCCGAACTGCGTCAGCTGCCCGCGCAGCTCGGCCAGGTAGAGCAGCCGGTCGGGCCGCTGCACGTCGCGCAGAAACTCAAGCTGGGCGACCGTCAGCAGCCGCTGCGTGCTGCCCGGGTGGCCGGCGGCGAACACCAGGTCACCGTCGTTTATGCCCTTGGGGCTGAACTGCAGGTAGTCGGTCGGCTGCACGGGCTTGTCGCGCTCGTAGACGCGGAAGAACGTCACGTCCAGGGCGTAGCGGGGGAAGTTGAAGTTATCCGGGTCGCCGCCAAACTGCGCGATCTGCGCCTCGGGCGCGAAGACCAGGCGGACGTCGGTGTAGCGCTTGTAGCGGTAAAGGTGGTACTTGCCGCCGTGGTAGAGCGTCACCACCTCGCAGCGCAGCTTGGTGGTGTCGGCGCAGCTCTTTTCGATCTTGCTCATCTCGGCCTTGAGCGCGCGGCCGAACTCTTGATCGGCGAGCCCGCGGGTCGCCTCGGTGATGCGCGCCGTCACGTCCTCGACCGACAGGAGCTGGCTGAGCTCCATGGTCGTGCAGCGCAGCTCCGAGCCGCGATCCGAGGCGAGGAAGCCATTGCGCAGGATGTCGCGCTGGGGGTTTGACAGCTCCTCGAAGCAGCCCAGCGAGCAGTGATGGTTGGTCATCATCAGCCCCTGCGCCGAGACGAACGACGCCGAGCAGCCGCCGCCGACGCGCAGGGAGCTCAGCTGGGCGTGGTGCAGCCACTGCTCCGAGGGCGCAAAGCCGTACTTTTTCTCCAGCCGGGCGCGCGGCAGGTCGGTGAGCGTCCACATCCCTTCGTCGGCCTGCGCCGGGCCGCCCAGCAAAGACACCACGGCGAGCACCGACCCGCAGAGCACCGCCGAGACCACGGTCCGAGGCAGCCAGGGGCGAGGGTGTAGGTTCATGAGTTCTCCATTTGAACAAGGCCAAGGCCTGCGGCTTTTGCTACTTCGCGGGCTCTTCGGGATGGATCGCGACCGCCGCGAGCTGGGCGATAAACAGGCCGCTCAGCCCGTAGCCGC
>DAOMZC010001090.1:0-2518 GCA_035437965.1 Pseudomonadota bacterium | reverse complement strand
GTGAAGGCTATGAGGAGCTCGCCCGGCTTGAAGCGCCGCTCGAGCTCGGCGAGCAGCGCCGCCACCGCGCGATCCAGGCGCAGCGCCATGTCCTGGTACTCCTGGCTGAACGGTCCGTACAGGTGGCCAACCAGATCGGTGCTGCTGATCGAGATCGCCAGCACGTCGGTGGCCGTCCCCTGCCCGAGCTTCTCCCCGGCGAGCGCGGCGCGGACGAAGCTCAGCTCGGCCTCAAGGCCGATGGGCGTGTAGGCGACCGTCTCGTAGTAGGCGGGACCGGGCGCCGACAGCCCGCCGGTCGTCGGATGCGGGAACGTGCGGCCCAGGCCCATCAGGGTCGACTCGTACGGCGAGTCGTCGGGCGTCGGGTAGCGGTCGGCCGGCAGCAGGCGCTCCCACGGGGTGCCGAACGCCTTGTCGATGAGCTTCTGGCTGTTCCACTTCTGCACCCACTCGGGCAGCTGGTTCATATAGAAGGTCGAGCTGGTCATCTCCCCCTGGTCGGAGAGAAAGTACGCCTGCCCGAGGTGCCCGCCGAGCAGGATCGCCCCGCGCCCCTTGAGCGCCACCGCCACGACCTTGGAGTCCCGCCGCAGGAGCCGCAGCTCGTCAAAGACCGTGCTGCCGATGAGGTTGCGCGGCGAGTTGTCGTCGTCGGCGCTCTGCTTCTTGTTGCCGAGGATCTTGATGCTCTCGTCGTAGAGCATGGACTCGGAGCGGCCGCTGCGCTGGTTCCAGAACTTGTTCTGGGTGATGCCGTTGAGGTACCCGTACGAGCCGGTGGCGATGAGCGCGTGCCCGGGTCCTGTGTAGGTATTCTGCTGGCCGTAGTGACCGATGGCGCTCGCCCCCTTCTGCAGGAGCCGGCGCAGCCCGCCTGGATCCAGGCTCGGCCCGAGCCGGGTCAGGTTGTCGGCGCGGAACTGATCCGCGACCAGTAGCACCACGAGCTTGGGCGCCGCCGGGGCAGCCTTGAGTCCCGTGCCGCCCCCGGGCGCGGCGTGCGCTGCTGGCGCTGCGCCGCAAAAGACTCCGGCGAGCACGAGCGCCGCGGCCAGCGCCGCTCCGTCCGCTGTAAAAACCAGCTGAACCCCGCCGGTCGCCAGCCGGCGCCTGGGGTCGCGCCGCCGACCCTGCGGCTGGGAACCTGTCTCCGATCGACTCACCCCGGACTCCATTAATTACACCTCCCTAGAATGGATGATGGTAGCGTAGAATGACCGGTATTAAATCGGACTAATAACTGGCCTTAAGCCGGTCACCAGCCGGTCACCAGCCGGTCATTAGACATCCCAGCGTCGAACTGCAAGGTCCGGGCTGGCCGCTAAGTCCGTTTGGTCGCATCGTCCGCGCGGTGTCGCTTGACACAAGACCCCGAGTCGCAAACGATGAGATCATGGTCAAGGGCTGTAACTGGCGACGTAGCAGCGCGATGAACCGCTCGCCGGGTTCTTCGCTGAGTTCTCTCTCCGACCGCCGACCGGCTCGCCGGAGGTCGGCCGCCGTGCCGCCCCTGACCGCGCTGGCCGGGCTCCTCTGCGGGCTGCTCGGGGGCTGCGTCGAGGTTCCGGTGAACAGCCTGAACGGCAACCAGGACCTTGGCCGCAACCCCAAGAGTGACCTGGGCACCGACATGGCCCAGAACACCGGCCCCGCCTGGCGCTGGGAGAGCCCGACGCCGCAGGGCAACAACCTGCGCGCGCTGTGGGGCGTCGCCGGCGCGACCGTCGAGCAGGATCAGGTCTACGCAGGCGGCGACAGCGGCGCCCTGCTCATCGGCGGCAGCGCCGGGTGGCAGCTGCAGCGCAGCGGCTCCGTCGAGCAGCGCGCGGTCCTCGCCCTCAGCGGCCAGGCCGGTGGCGGGTCGCCACAGGTGCTGGCGGTCGGCTTCTTCGATCTGGCGCTGCGGCGCGCCCAGGGGCAGTGGTCCGATATAAGCCCGGTGCTCGGTACCGGGGACGGCGCGCTCACCGCGGCGTGGGCGAGCGCCACCGCCGGCGAGTACTTCGTCGTCGGGACCACCGGGCGCATCTTCCGCGTGCAGGGGACCGGCAGCAGCTGGCTGCGCGAGGGGATGGGCGTGACCCCCGACTCCCTGTTCGGCATCGCCGGCGTCGGCAGCGGGACCTCGCTGGAGGCCTACGCGGTGGGCGCCAACGGCCGCGTCCTGCACCGGCTGGGCGGCACCTGGATGGTCGAGGCCGACAACCTGGTCAGCTCGCAGCTCAACTCGGTGTGGATCGGCGACGGCGCGACCAGCGGCGAGGTCTTCGCCGTGGGCGACAGCGGCATCGTCCTGCACAAGCAGGCCGGCGCCTGGTCGGTCGAGCGCGCCCCGGCCACCGCCCAGCTCACCGCGGTCTGGGGCTCGGGCGGTGACCTGTACGCCGTGGGGGCCGG
Organism: Pseudomonadota bacterium; assembly: GCA_035437965.1. GTDB lineage: Bacteria > Myxococcota_A > Polyangia > Palsa-1104 > JAEUJZ01 > CALFML01. Next base: position 118 of record DAOMZC010001090.1, on the reverse strand, counting down.
CGGCACCATCCTGCACCGCAAGGGCGGCAACTGGCAGACCGAGGCCGCGGGCCTCACCAGCGAGCTGCTCACCGCCCTGTGGGGGACGGTGCGCGGTGGCCAGATAACCCTGTATGCG
>DAOMZC010001089.1:0-2522 GCA_035437965.1 Pseudomonadota bacterium | reverse complement strand
GATCATCTCGCGCTTCAGGTCGGCGCGCAGCCGGGTGCGCTCGCTGTCGGTGATCGACGGCGGCGCCAGGGTCGTGTCGACGAGGAGCACGCCGCGCACCACCTCGCGATCGACCAGCGGCAGCCAGGCCGCGACCTCGCCGCCGATCGAGTGACCGACGACCACGGCCGGGGCCAGTTTCTCGCTGCGGATCAGCTTCGCCACCTGCTGCGCGACCTTCTGCAAGTCGATGAGCGGCAGCGTGACGGCCTGGCCGGGGGTGACCGGGGTGGCCGGCGCGGCCTTGGGTCCGGCCGACTGGCCGTGACCGGGCAGATCGACGGCGAGCACCGTGTACTTGGGCGACAGCCGCACGATTTCCTCGCCCCACACGGCACGGTCGCCGCCGAGTCCATGGAGGAGCACGATGGCGGGCCCCTTGCCGAGCCGGGTGAACGCCAGCGGCGCCTCGGTGGCCGACGATCTCGTGTCCTTTGCCGCCTTGTTCGCGTCCTTTGCCGCCTTGTTCGCGGGAGCAGCTCTCACGAGTCTGAGGGCAGGGCGGGCGTCCGCCGGCAGCGCGAGGGAGAGCGATAACAGCGAAAACACGATTGCCGAAAGGGTGCGGTTCCTCATGGGCGCAGCGTACCCACAGCGGGCGTGCCGCCAAGCCTCTTTTTTAGAAAATGACAGGGGACAGCGTGTAAAGGTGCAGCCCGTCCCACTGCAGATCGCGCTGCGGCAGCCCCGGTCGCGGCTCGGCCGACAGCAGGTAGACCGGGCGGCCGGCGGCGATGGCGGCGGTGATGGCGGCGCTGTCGAGCTGTGGCCGGTAGATGCGCAGGCTCAGGCTGGTGAGGGCGAAGCGCTGCCGCAGCGTCTCGGGGCTCGCGTCGAGGTACTCGGTGACCAGCGGTCGCCGCCGGGTGTAGATGTGGAAGTACGAGACGTGCAGGCGGTCGCTCACCAGGAGCAGCGCGTCCCGCGGCAGCTCGGCGTCGAGCAGGCGGCACAGATCGGCAAGCGGTGCCGGCGAAGGCGCGGCGAGGTCGACGAGGTCGCGCAGCTCCTGCGCCGCCCGGCGGGCTTCCCGCTCCTCGGCGAGGTGCGCTCTGGCGACGACCGCGACCGCGGCGATGGCGACGGCGGCGCGCAGCCAGCTCGCGCGGCGCCCGACCGGCCCGCGGCCCGCGAGCAGGCTCGCCGAGCCCAGGATCACAAGCCCGGTCATCACCGGCGCCAGCGACTCCGGGTTCGCCGAGTCGAAGACCGCGGCATGCAGCAGGTTGATCGCGACCCAGCCGAGCAGCCGACGGGCCGCCGGGGCGCCGCGGCGCACGAGCGGCCACAGCAGCGCCGCCACCGCCGTCAGCGCCAGGCCGGCCTCCACGGCGCTGGGCAGCGACGCATTCCCCACCAGCCACGCCCGCGCGCTCGCGTAAACGACCAGCGCCCGCTCACCCAGCCCGGCCGCGCCCGCTGCCGAAGGACCCCACGGTAGCGAGAAGAACTCGCCCGACAGGTGGTATTCCAGGAAGTAGCCCAGGACCTCCCTGAAGGTGCGCGCCCCCCCGGGACCGAGCGCCAACCACAGGAAGAACGGCCCCGCAAGCCCCGCGGCGGCGCCCAGGATCCACACCCCCTCGCGCCGCGCCGCCCCGCGCTGCCCCGCGGGCCGCGTCAGCAGCACGTCGCCCAGCACGACCACCACGAGCGCCCCGTTGAGCAAGTGTACGGCGACGCTGAGCGCGAGCAGCGCGGCCAGAGCGGCGCGCCGGACCGCCACCGCGCCGGACCGCCAGCCCGGCAGCCCCAGATCCCACAGCCCGCGGTGGTCCAGGTACAGGAACAGAAACCCGGTGCCGACGAGCAGCGCCGCCTCTTTCTCCTCGCCGCAAGTCGCCAGGCGCCAGCGCGCGACCGCCAGCGTCAGCAGCACCGCGCTCAGCAGGCCGGCCCACCAGGTGCGGGCGAGCGCCTTGGCGGCCAGCACGCCCAGGGCGACGACGCCGCCGGCGCACAGGGCCTCGCGTGCCGCCGCCGCCTGCAGCGGCTCCAGTCCGAGCCAGGCGAGCGGCGCGGTAAGCGGGATGACCAGCGGGTGGGCGAAGAACAGCACCTCGCGCGCGGTCACCCAGTCCGGGTGGGCGAGCACCGTCGCCGTCATCAGACCGTCCCAGCCGCGGTCGCCGACATAGGGACACAGGAGATAATACAGGCTCGCCGCCGCCCCCGGAAGGAGCGCCGGTGCCAGCTCTCTCAGGCGGCGGGCGCCAAGCCACAGGCCGACCCCCAGGAGGAGCGCCGCCGCGTCGAGCCAGGGCGCGCGCCACAGCAGGAGCGCGCCGGCCGCCGCGTAGCCCAGCACGAAGCCGTTGTTCTCGGTGAGGAGCAGCTGCGACACCGCGGGCCAGCCAGCGGCGCGGGTGGCGATGAACGCGCCCGCGTAGGCCCCGGCCACCGACCCGGCCAACAGCGCCGCCCCGCCGCCGCGGGCGAGAACGTCAGCGCCGCCCCGAGCAGCCTGGCCCCCACGCCGAGCA
>DAOMZC010001088.1:0-2523 GCA_035437965.1 Pseudomonadota bacterium | reverse complement strand
ATCGAGGCGGTGCTGGTCGCAGTCGAGCCGCGGCTGGATGTCGCCTCGGACGTCGGCTGGCGCATCGCCGGCTCGCGGGCGCTGGTCAAGGCGTGCCAGGCCGCCGGGACCGCGCTGCTCGAGCCGATCATGCACCTGGATGTCCTCGTCCCCGATGAGTTCGTCGGCGAGGTGCTGGGCGACCTGAACCAGCGGCGGGCGCAGATCCTCGACGTCGGGGTGCGCGGCAACCGGCGCTGCGTGGTCGCCGAGCTGCCGCTGCGCTCGCTGTTCGGCTACTCGACCTCGGTGCGCTCGGCGACGCAGGGGCGGGCCGACTTCGTCATGACGTTCTCCAAGTACGACACCTGGTCGTAGGCCTCTTCCCTTCCGCTCAGCTCGGCCCGACCCATAAAGCCATGTAGAGATCATCCAGGTAGCTGCCCGGGCCGTACTTCAGGCGCCGGAGCTTCCGCCCCTCCTCGACGAATCCGAGGCTCTTGTAGAGCGCGATCGCGCGCTCATTCGACGAGCGCACCTGCAGCTCGAACTTGTCGATCTTGGGGTTGGCCCGGGCCCACGCGATAAGGTGCGTCATGAGCTCCCTGCCAAAGCCCCGGCCCTGGTAGCCCTCATGGATCGCGATCGTCAGGACCACCACATGCGCCGTTACCGCCAGCTTCAAGGGGTCCAAGATCGCGTGGCCCACCAGCGTCCCGCGGTGCTCGGCGACGACGAAGAGGCCGGTCTCGCTCTGACCGAGGGCAAGGATCTTCTGCGCGAAGTCGGCGTCCTTGAGCTCCTCCGGTCGTGAGGCCAGCCGCCCGGGCGTCCGGGCAATGACGCGCTCTGCCTCCGCCAGGGCCGCCGCCTCTTCGGGGCGAGCCTTGCGAATCACCAGCTCATCCATCTTCTTTTTCGCCTCTGCCATCGCCGGTCGTTGTACCGCTCGGCGAGCTTGGGGTGCAGCTAGTCTTTGTGCCCGGGGGGCTTGGCGGGCGGCGAAGAGGCGGTCATGCGGCGCTGCAGCGTCCCCAGCAGGTCGACCCCGGTGGCCGCCCGCACCTGCTCGTTGGTGGTCACCAAGGTCGGGCCAAGCTGCGACGGGGCGCCGGTCGCCGGCTGGCCGAGGACGGTCAGCCTGTCGATGCGCAGCGCCTTCATGGTGCTGGTCAGCTGCTCGAACACCGGCAAGAGCTTCTGCAAGAGCAGCGACTCGCGCGCGAACCGCCCGCCCGACTGATATGAGGTGGCAAGGCTCGTCAGCGCCGCCGCCGCGGCGCGACCCTGGGCGGCCACCGTCGCCGCCTGCGCCTTGGCGTTGGCCTCGGCCTGCGCCTTGTTGGCACTGGCCGGCGCGACCACATCGGCCTCCAGCCGGCGCCGCACCTGCTCGCCGCGCGCCTCCCACGCCTTGAGCTGCGCCGACGCCTCGGAGACCTGCGCCTTGACGACGCCGCGCACCTCGGCGATGACCGCCTCACGCTTGGTCTTGGCCTCGATGATGCGCCGCTCGTTTTCTTTCTGCGCGACCTGCATCTCGGCCTCGATCTTGGCGATCTCGGCCTGCATCTGGTTATGCGCCTTCTGGACGAGCGCGCTGGCGTAGGCCTTGACCTCGGCGATCTTGGCGTTGCGGTTGGCCATCGCGCCGCGCACCCGGCCCACCGAGGTCAGGTAGCCGACATCGTCGCTGATGTTCTGAATCTGCAGGTTGTCGAGGACCAGGCCCAGGCGCTGCAGGTCCTTGTCGGCCTCCTCGATGAGCTTCTGCTGGAAGGTCTGCTTCTTCTGGTTGATGTCCTCGGGCGTCATCTCGGCGATGACCCCGCGCAGGTTGCCTTCCAGGGTATCCTTGGCGACGCGCATGATGCCCTCGCGCGGGTAGCCGAGGAACCGCTCGATGGCGTTGTGGAGCAGCGGCTCCTCGCTGGGGATCTTGATGTTGGCGACGGCGTGGACCTTCAGCGGGATGCCGCCGCGCGAGAACGCGTTGGTCACCGACAGCTCGATCGCCATGTTGGTGAGGGTCATGCGGTCGACGGTCTCGATGAGCGGGATGCGCAGGGCGCGGCCGCCGCGGACCAGGCGAAAGCCGACCTCGGTGCGCTCGTCGGGGCCGGGGGTGCGCAGCTTGCGGATGCGCCCCGAGAAGATCAGCACCTCGCTGGGCGGGCAGACGTAGGTGTTGCGCAGGATGGTGGTGAGCAGGAAAAACCCTGCCGCGGCCAGCGCGGCGAGCATGATGGTGACGGCGAGCGCGCTCATTTCGAGCCTCCTTCAGTGGCCGCCGGCTGCGCCAGCATGGTGCGGATGTCCACCCCGGTCAGGTCCTTGAGCGTCGAGAGCACCTCGGTGACGATCGCCGGGTAGCTGGCCGCCACGGTGGGCAGGGCGCGGCCGTCGCCGTTATCGATCACGTGGATCTCGCGCACCGACAGCCCGTTCACCTTGGTCGCCACCTGGCCGACCAGCTGATCGAGCTGCGACAGCACGAACAGCTCGCGCGCCTGCGGCCCCGCCGCCGCCAGCGCCTGCGCCAGC
>DAOMZC010001087.1:0-2523 GCA_035437965.1 Pseudomonadota bacterium | reverse complement strand
CTGAGCGGCTCCTGCGGGGGGCGGTGTACCTGGCGCTGCACGCCGGCCTGCGCAAGGGCGAGCTCCTGGGGCTAAGGTGGCGCGACCTGGACCTTGCAAGCCGGCGCCTGACCATCCGCAAGAGCTTTGCCACCACCCCCAAGGGGGGCAAGCCGCGCCACCTGCGGCTGCCGGCGGTGGCGGTGCCGGTGCTGCAGGCCCTGGCCAAGGAGTGTCCGCCGACTCCCGAGGGGCTGGTCTTTCCGCGGCTCCACCGCGGGCTCTGGGGGAGGCATGCGACCACCAGCGCGATGCTCGGGCTGCCGGCGCTGCTTGCCGCCGCCGGGTGCCGCCCGCTCGCCCGCGCCTGGCACGCGCTGCGCCACACCTTCGCCTCGCACTACATCATGCAGGGCGGCAACATCCTGGCGCTGCAGCAGATGCTCGGGCACAGCGATCTCAAGATGACCGCCATCTACGCCCACCTGGCGCCCGACTTCCTCGGCGCCGAGATGGACCGCCTGCGGTTCAGGCCCCCGGGCGAGCCGCCGGCTACGTAATCGCCCAGGGCTGGAGCGGAGCTAGAACCGGCCGCCGACCAGGACGCCGCTGCCGCTGCTGACCGTGAGCGGGCTGACCGTCAGGCTGTTTCTGGCATAGACCGCCACCCGGGTGCGGCTGACCGCGCCGGCGATGAGGATCGCCAGCCCGCCGGCCTGCACCAGCCCATCGATGGCGAGCAGCGTGCTACCAAGCTGGCTGCCGTTGCCGTACAGATAGCCCATCTGGATCCACGGCCCGAGCACCGGAATATAGAGCGGCCACAGGGTCGAGGTGGCGCCGAACGAGCCCCCCGTAGAGGTGATCGAGTTGCGGCGGGTGTTCTCATCGTAGGCGTACAGCGAGTCGGTGTAGCTGGACGCCAGGATGGCCGTTATCGTGTACGACAGGCCCAGGGTCAGCCCGCCGCCGATGATGAGGTTCCGGCGCGGCCGGCTCTCGTAGCGCAAGGGAGTCCGCGAGAGCTGGACGTATGTCGGCTGCGTCCCCGGCGCGGGCGGCGCGGGATAGCCCGGCTGCGCGGGCGGCGCTGGGCAGCCCGGCTGCGCGGGCGGCGCCGGATAGCCCTGCGGCTGCGGATACCCCTGCTCGGGGTAGGGCTGGGCCGACTCGGGCGGCGGCTGATAGGGCTGGCCCGAATACGGCTGGCCCGGATACGGCTGGCCCGGAGCGGGCTGCAGCTGGTAGGGCTGCGGCTGCGGCTGGACCGGCTCGATCACCTGCGGCGGCTGATACGTGCCCGGGGACTGCTGCGCCTCCGCAGGGCTGCACAAGCTCACGCCCAACCCGACCAGGGTCAGGCTGACTACGATGATCCTTCGCGCTTGCATGGTGCTCCTTACCGGAAGTGTAAAGCGGCTCCCCGCGGGGGTCAGCTTAATTATCGGCCGCCGCGTCGACTGGTCCACACCGATCTCTAACTATCGGCACTATCGGCACTATCGGCACTATCGGCACTATCGGCACTATCGGCAGAATCGTCACAATCGGCAGAATCGTCACAATCGCCTGCACTTGCAAAGGTGAAGTTGGCTCCGCTGCGGACTGCCCCGCGCAAATAGTTCTAACATCTGGAGCGCAGCCAAGTTATTAGCTCTACACCATGACCTTCACCCTCAGCGAAACCGCCTACCGCACCGACACTCCGCAGGCCAAGCAGGACATGTACGCCGACCTCCGCGCGCAGCTGCAGGGCCTCTTGCACGGGGAGAGCGACTGGATCGCCAACACGGCCAATTTCAGCTCGCTGATCTTTTACAGCATGCCCGGGCTGAACTGGGCCGGCTTCTACTTCCTCAAGACGGAGGACGAGCTGGTCCTTGGCCCCTTCCAGGGCAAGCCCGCCTGCATCCGGATAAAAAAAGGCCGCGGCGTCTGCGGCGCCACCGTAGAGAAGCGCGCGCCGATCGTGGTGCCGGACGTGCACGCCTTTCCCGGCCACATCGCCTGCGACGCCAACTCGCGCTCGGAGCTCGTGGTGCCGATTTTTTCGCGCGGTCAGCTCATCGGCGTGTTCGATCTGGACAGCCCGCAGCCCGGCCGCTTCGACGAGACCGACGCGCGCGGGATCCAGTCTCTGGTGCACCTTTTGGAGCAGACCCTGGTCGCTTGAGCGGACAACTCCTGATCCTCTGGTGCTCGGCTGATGCTCGGCCGGCGCCCGGCCGCGATGGATACGCTATGGATACGGTCCCCGCGCGGCCTGTCCTTTGGCGACGCGCCACGCGGGCGGGCGGTTGAACATCACCTACAACGGCACCTCGGCCGACTACCCGCAGCCCATCGATGGCGAGCTCTCGGACCGCGAGCTGCGCCGGATCAGCGAGGAGCTCGTGCGCTCCGGCGACCTTCCGGGTCTGTGGCTCAAGGACCTGCCGCACCGGGTCTTCGAGCAGTTCGTGGTCGACCGCATCCACTCGCCCAAGGGCGGCCTGCGCATCTACCTGCGCCCCAAGGTCCCGTTCGGGAACGGACCCGCGCGAG
>DAOMZC010001086.1:0-2531 GCA_035437965.1 Pseudomonadota bacterium | reverse complement strand
AGCGCTGCTGGCGAGCGGCAGCGGCGGCTCGCGCGGCGGCGGGCCGGCCGCGGGCGCCGCCGCCGGGGCCCGCTGCAGCACCATCCGCTCCGCGAGCCGCCTTGGCACAAGCCCCGGGCTCGTAAGATGGAACTCGCTCGCTCCGGCAAGCAGATAGCCGCCGGGCGCCAGCACGGAGCCAAGACGACCGAGGATCGCGGTGGCCAGCGCGGGGCGGAAGTAGATAAGTACGTTTCGACATAGGATCAGATCCCAGTACTCTGCCCCAGCGGGCAGAAGCGGGGGCGAGAGCAGGTTGTGCTCGACGAACTGGATCACCCGCGCGACGCTGGGACGGACCGTGACATGGTCGTCGCGGATGTGGAAGGCTTCCTGATACTGGGGATCGATGCTGGAGAGAACCTCCCGGGGATAGCGTCCGCTGCGAGCTACATTCAGAGCGCCGGTATTGATGTCGGAGGCGACAATCTCGACGCGGCGGCCGCGACTCTGGGCAAGCAGCGCTACAGAGTAGGCTTCCTCGCCGGTCGCGCAGCCGGCGACCCAGAGGCGAGGCCGCGGCAGCGCGGTCAGCAGGGAGTCGACCACCGCGAGCTGCCCGGCGTCGCGGAAGAAGCGCGTATGCGAGACCGCGAAGCGGTGCACCAGCTCGACGAGCTCGGGGCTGCCGGGCCGGCTGAGGCGCTCGCCGAAGGCCGCGATGGCGGCTGGCTCGCTGGCTCCGACGCAGGTGGCGAGCCAGCGCTCCAGCTCGCGCTCGCGCTGGCACAGGTCCAGACCGATGGTCTGCTCGATGCGCCCGAGCAGGCGTCCGATGGGAGTATCAGCCGCCACGGCTGCCTCCCCCGCGGGTCACCGAGCAGGCCCGCAGGAGCGCCTGGGCGATCGCCGGTGGGGTCAGGACCAGCTCCGCGGCGCCGCTGTCCACGGCCGAGCGCGGCATGCCGTTGACCGCGGCGCTCGGCCCGTCCTGGGCGATGGTCAGTCCGCCCTGCTCGCGGATGGCGCGCAGGCCGGCCGTGCCGTCGGTGCCGATGCCGCTCAGGATGACCCCGACGCAGCCCGCGCGGTAGACCCGGGCGAGCGACTCGAGCAGCTGGTCCACCGAAGGGATGTGGCCGTTGACCAGCGGTCCGGCGACGGCGGCGCACAGGCCGCGGCGCTGAACGATCAGGTGGGCGCGATCGGGGGCCAGGAGCACGTGGCCCGGGGTGGGCGGTCGCGGCTCGCTGGCGACGCTCACCGGCAGCTGGGTGTGCGCCTGCAGGAACGCGGCGAAGGGCGCGGCAAAGCCAGGCGAGAGGTGCTGGACGACCAGCACGCAGGCGGGAAAGCCCTGGGGCAGCTCGGCGAGAATCGCCGCCAGCGCCGCCGGGCCCCCCGCGGAGGCGCCGATGCCAACGACCTCGACCGGGACGGTTTCGCGGCCCGGGTTCCCGGCGAGCGGCGGCCGCTGCGGCAGGCCCGGCGTCGACCCGGGGCGCGGCCCGGGGATGGACTGCAGGCTGCGGAGGTGACGTACGACCGCAGTGTTGGCCAGCCGCCGCACCGAGGCGCGCAGCGCCGCCCCTTCTGCCAGGTCGCAGCTCGCCGGCTTGGCCGCGACCGCCAGCACCCCGCGGCGGCGCGCCTGGATGAGCAGCTCATCGCCCGGGTCGGGCGCCAGCTCCGACATCACCAGGATCGGCAAGGGCGCTTCGGCCATGATGGTCTCGATGAGCACAAGCCCCGCCCCGGGCAGCACCGACTCATCGATGATCACGACCCGGGGACCGAGCGCGGACAGGACGCTCAGGACCGCCGTGGTCTCGGCAAGCTCGCGGACGACCTCGATGTCGCGCTCGGCCTCCAGCAGCTGGCGGAGCCGCCGCCGGGAAGCCGCCGAGCCGCCCACGAGCAGCACGCCGGTCATGCCGGGCGCTCCCCGGCCGGTCCAAGGACGCGCTCGACCGCGTGAAGGAGGGACTCCTTGTTGTACTCTGCCTTGACGACGTACTCACTGACGCCCAGGGCCTGCGCCCGCTGCTGGAGCTCGGGCGAGCTGTGGTTACTGAAGATGATGACGGGCAGCTTGGGCCAGCGCGCGCGCACCTTCTGCAGCATCTCCATCCCGCCCATCTCCGGCATGTCGAGATCGCACAGGATGAGGTCGGGCAGCCCCTGCTCGCAGACCGCCAGTCCGTGGCGGCCGTCATCGGCGGTCGTGACACTGTAGCCGGCGGCGCCCAGGACGAGCGACAGCAGCTGGCGGATCATCACCGAGTCATCGACGACCAGCACGCGCCGCGACCGCACCGGCGGCGGGTAGCTGCTGGTGCTGCTGGTGCTACTTTGGGCGCGCTGCACGAGCTCTGCCGGGTTGAGGTAAAGGACGAGGCGTCCATCATCGAGCATGGCGCTGGCGGCAAAGCCCAGGCAGGCCACCAGCAAGGGATCGCAGGGCTTGCGGATGAGCTCAAACTCCCCCAGGACCGCTTCCAGCGCGAACGCCCAGCGCTGCGCCCCGGTGCTCAGGATGAGGCCGCGCGGCG
>DAOMZC010001085.1:0-2531 GCA_035437965.1 Pseudomonadota bacterium | reverse complement strand
GTTCTGGCCCTGCCACGGGCGGGCGCTGTGGGCGCGGCGACCCGGCACGGTCACTGTCGCCTGCAGGCTGCCGACGCAGCCGGCGTGGATCAGGTTGTCGGTCGGCTCCAGGCACAGCGCGACAGCGATGCCGCCGAAAAGCGCCGCCTCGCGCTCGCACAGAGGGACCATGCCGCTCTCGCTCGCCGGTCCCTCTTCCTTGTCGTAAAAGACGCACAGCAGATCCTTGCCGAGCGCCGCCGCGTCGGCGACGAGCCGCAGCATCACCGCCAGCCCGCCCTTCATGTCGCTCGCCCCGCAGCCGTAAACCCGCCCGGTCGCATCCCCTGCCGCGTAATCGATCCGCAGCGGCTGGTCGGCCGCCGGCCGCACTGTGTCGGAGTGACCAAAAAGCCCCACCAGCGGCCGGGCGCCCGTGCCGCTGCGCGCCAGCACCGAGTTGCCGCAGCGCCAGACCTGCAGCCCGGGCCCGAGCTCGCGGCAGCGCGCCTGCAGGTAGTCGGCGATCGCCGCCTCGTCCCCGGTGACGCTCGGGATGCGGCACAGCTCCAGGGTCTCGGTGGCGAGCCAGGCGACAAGCCCTTCGTCGGCGGAGTGCGGCATCGGTCAGACCTGCACGGCGAAGGTGCGCAGGACCTCGTTGAGCGAGGTCTTCTTGTCGGTCGAGGCGCCGCGCTCACCGATGAGCAGGGCGCACGGCACGTTGTAGGTCCCGGCGGGAAACTGCTTGGGCAGCGAGCCCGGGATGACCACCGCGCGCGCCGGCACGCGGCCCTTTGAAATCTGCGGCGCGGACCCGCGCACATCGACGATCGGCGTGCTGGCGGTCAGGATGACGCCCGCCCCCAGCACCGCCTCGCTCTCGACCACCACGCCCTCGACGACGATGCAGCGCGAGCCGATGAACGCCCCGTCCTCGATGATCACCGGACTTGCCACCGGCGGCTCGAGCACGCCGCCGATGCCGACCCCGCCCGAGAGGTGGACCCCGGCGCCGACCTGGGCGCAGCTGCCCACCGTCGCCCAGGTGTCGATCATGGTGCCAGCGCCGACGTAGGCGCCGATGTTGACGTAGCCCGGCATGAGGATGCACCCGGGGGCGAGGAACGACCCGTAGCGCGCCACCCCCGGAGGCACGACGCGGATCCCCGCCGCCGCGAGGTCGCGCTTGGGCGGGACCTTGTCGAAAAACTCCAGGCCCCCGGCCGCCATCGCCTCCAGCGGCCGCAGCGCGAAATAAAGCAGGATGGCCTGCTTGATCCACGCGTGGGTCCGCCACGTCCCCTCCAGCTTGTCCGCCACCCGCAGCTGCCCCGCGTCGAGCGCCGCCACCACCTGCTCGACCGCGGCGCGCGTCTCGGGCGCGGAAAGGCGACTGCGGTCTTCATAGGCGGCTTCAATCAGCGAGCGGGCGGCGGGCTGGGTCATGGGCGGAGTCTAGTTTCACCACGTCGGCGGCGTCACGGTAAAGCGGTTTACCCCAGGGGGAGCGACGGCGCGGGCCGGCTAGGGAAGGCGCTTGAACTTCTTGAAGTTGGGCTTGCGCTTCTCCAAAAACGCCTGCTTGCCCTCCTTGCCCTCCTCGGTCATGTAGTAAAGGAGGGTGGCGTTGCCGGCGAGCTCCTGCAGCCCGGCCTGGCCGTCGCAGTCGGCGTTCAGCGCCGACTTCAGGCAGCGCAGGGCGAGCGGCGAGAGCTGCAGCATCTCGCGGCACCACTTGATGGTCTCGGCCTCGACCTCGGCCAGCGGGACCACGGTGTTCACCAGGCCCATCTGCAGCGCCTGCGCGGCGTCGTACTGGCGGCAGAGGAACCAGATCTCGCGCGCCTTCTTCTGGCCGACGATGCGCGACAGGAACGCGCTGCCGTAGCCGCCGTCGAAGCTGCCGACCTTGGGGCCGGTCTGGCCAAAGCGCGCGTTGTCGGCGGCGATGGTCAGGTCGCACACCACGTGCAGCACGTGGCCGCCGCCGATCGCGTAGCCCTTGACCATCGCCACCACGGGCTTTGGCAGGGTGCGGATCTGGCGCTGCAGGTCGAGCACGTTGAGCCGGGCGATGCCGTCCTTGCCGACGTAGCCGCCCTCGCCGCGGATGCGCTGGTCGCCGCCCGAGCAGAACGCCTCGTCGCCGACGCCGGTGAGGATGACGACGCCGACCTCGCTGTCGTCGCGGGCGTCGGCGAAGGCGCGGCTCATCTCGAACACAGTCTGCGGGCGGAAGGCGTTGCGGACCTCGGGGCGGTTGATCGAGATCTTGGCCAGCGCCTCGCCGGCCGCCTTCTCGTAGAGGATGTCTTCGTAGCCGGAGACGCTCTGCCAAACCACCGGGGCGGTGGAGACCGCCTCGCTCTTGGGTCTTTGCTTGCTGGTCATTTTTATCCTCTCGGGGTCTTGGGAAGCTCGGGAGTCCTGGGAGTCTCGGGGGGGCAGGTGAAGCGGGGCGGGAGCGCGGCGGGCGCCGGCGGCGGCGGGGCCGCGAGGACCGCGCAGACGGCGTCCGGGGCCTCCAGCAGCACATTGTGGCCGACGCC
>DAOMZC010001084.1:0-2541 GCA_035437965.1 Pseudomonadota bacterium | reverse complement strand
GGACGTCCTGCGCGAGCTCGGCCGCCGCCAGGTACTCCATCAGGTTCTTGAGCTCGCGCACGTTGCCCGGCCACTTGTAGGCCGCCAGCGCCTGCAGGACCGCCGGGGTGAGGGTCATCGGCGGCCGCGCGCAGCGGGCGCAGGCGCTGGCGAGGAAGCGCAGGGCGAGCAGCGCGACCTCCCGCGGGCGCTCGCGCAGCGGCGGCAGAAAGACGGTAGCGGCGCCGAGCCGGAAGTACAGGTCCTCGCGGAAGCGGCGCGCCTTGATTTCTTCCTGGAGGTCGCGGTGGGTGGCGGCGACCACGCGCACGTTGACCTCGCGCTCGCGCACCTCGCCGACCCGGGTGACGCGCTGGGTCTCCAGCACGCGCAGCATCTTGGCCTGGGCGGGCAGCGACAGCTCGCCGATCTCGTCGAGGAAGACGGTGCCGCCGCTGGCCGACTCGAACAGGCCGGCCTTGCTCTGGGTGGCGCCGGAGAAGGCGCCGCGCTCGTAGCCGAACAGCTCCGCCTCGATCAGGGTCTCGGGGATGGCGGCGCAGTTGATGGCGATGAACGGCCCCTTGGCGCTGCGCGCCGAGTAGTGGTGTACGGCGTAGGCGGCGTTCTCCTTGCCGGCGCCGGTCTCGCCGTGGATGAGCACCGGCAGGTCGCTCTTGGCCAGCCGCTGCAGCAGATCGAACACCCGCAGCATCGCCGGGTCGGCCAGGATTATCGAGCGGTCGCCCATCTGCAGGTCGGTCGCCGCCTCGCTGGCGGCGCGCACCTTGGCCGGTCCGCCGGCACTCACCGCGGCGCGGCCGGCGACGAGCAGGGTCTCCAGGTCGCAGCCGTCAAACGGGCAGCTGGCCACCCCCACCGCCGGCGCGCTGCCGAGCGCCTGGGCCAGCTCGTTCAGCAGCTCGGCCCCCAGCGCGCGCGCCTTGGCCTCGGGCAGCTCGGGCAGAACGAGCAGGAGCTGGCTGTCGCCGAGCCAGCCCGCCGCGTCCATCGGGCGCAGCATGGGCACGATCACCCCCTGCACCGCGGCGCGGTCGCGGCCCCCCGGCGGCAGCTGCACCAGAAGGAGCGCGCACACCCGCTGAAAGTGCAGGGCGCGCTGGAGCTCTTCGCCGGCCCGCTCGTGGATCATCGCCTCGGGGAGCAGCGTCCGGCCGGCGGCGGCGGCGGCGCGTACCGTGCGGTGCAGGACCATCGCCACATCGCCGACGTGGATGACGTCGCCCGAGGCGACCGGGCGGAGGGCGGTGACGCGCTCGCCGTTGACGCGGGTGCCGTTGTGGCTCTCAAGGTCGGCGATGCTGACCGTGCCGTCGGCGATCGTCAGCCGGGCGTGGCGGCGCGACACCGAGGCGTCCTGCAGCTGCAGCTCGGCCTCGGCGATGCGGCCGATCAGCACCAGGCCGTTGCGCGGCAGGTGGAACATCGAGGAACTGCCGCTCTCCAGCACCAGGAGATAGAAGCGGCCTTCGCCGGCCGCCGGCGGCGCCGGCATGACGGTCTGGGTCGAGGTGGCGGCGCACGGTTCGGGGCTCATTTTTTCCCGGGGTCTTTGGCCTGGACTGCAAATAGCGCTGGGGGTTGAAAGGTATACAAAGCTGCTCGGGACTATATGCCAAAAGCCGGCGCGCCGGCACAAGCGTGGAATCCCGGTACCCCAGAGCCCGGCCAGAGTCAGGCCAGAGCCCGGCCAGAGTGAGGCCAGAGCCCGGCCAGAGTCAAACCAGATTCGGGCCGGATTCAGGCTAGACTTGGGAGCAGTATGTTCCACGCACCCGCGGTTGAGTTCCCCGGAACTGCTCGCTTCACCGTCCTTCGGCGGCTCGGGCAGGGCGGCATGGGAACTGTCTACGAGGTCCTCGATCGCGAGCGCAACACGCGCCTGGCGCTCAAGACGCTGACCACCCTGAACGCCGATACCCTGCTCCTGTTCAAAAATGAGTTTCGCGCCCTGCAGGACATCCAGCACCCAAACCTCGTGCGCCTCGGCGAGCTGTTCGAGGAGGCCGGGCAGTGGTTCTTCACCATGGAGCTCGTCGAGGGGACGGACTTCATGTCCTATATCTACCCCGATCGCGACAGCGCGGTGGAACAGAGTACCGAGCGCGATACGCTGACCGCCGCCTCCCTGAACAGCGCAGAGACTTGCTCCATTGCGCCGCCGCTCGCGCAAGATGTTACCGGCGATACGGCCGATCTGGAGGGCGCGCCGGACTCCCTGGCCCAGAACGACCAGAACGACCAGCATGACCAGCATGATCAGGCCCCGCATACCGAGCGGACTGGGCCTGCGGCGCATACTGGCCTGCCCGAGCCCCCCCTGCCAAAGGACCTGCCACACGACCTGCCACGCGACCTGCCACGCGACTTGGATAACCTCCTGGATGAAACCCTGCGCGCTCCCGCCGCGGCCTTGCAAGCTGCGGTGGACGGAGCCCGCCGCTTCGACGAGCAGCGGCTCCGCCAGGCGCTCGGGCAGCTGGCGCAGGGGGTCTATGCGCTGCACGCCGCGCAGAAGATCCATCGCGACCTCAAGCCTTC
>DAOMZC010001083.1:0-2545 GCA_035437965.1 Pseudomonadota bacterium | reverse complement strand
AGAGCGACTACAGCTCGGAACCAGAGGTGGCCGACCGCAAGCCGGCCCCGGCGACCGCGGCGGCCCCGGCGCGCTCGCATCTTTTACTCTTCATCGTTCTACTAGGAATTCTGCTCGCTATAGGAGTGCTGCTGCTGCTGCGCCGGAGCTGACCGCGGCTTAGCGTGAGACGTTGAGCAGCACGGTCAGCGGGGTAGGCGACGAAGGCATCCGCTCGCCGATCACCAGGTCGGGCTTGCCGTCGTCATTCACATCGCCGGCGTCCACCAGCGCGCTGACCGAGACCGCCACGCCGCCGGGCAGCGGCCGCGCCACGAGGGTGCCGCGGCCGTCCGTATTCTCCAGCAGTACGAGGTCGGCGCGGGCCGCTCCGGTCGCCGGCAGCTGCACGATCAGCACGTCCAGATCGCCGTCACCATCGAAGTCGGCGATCGCCGGCGCCCCGACTTCCTGGCCGCTCGGCTGCGCGATGAGAAACGGCTGCCCGGGAGTGAAAGTTCCATCGCCGGCGCCGATGAGCAGCTGGACGCGCTCGGCGCAAGACAGGAGCAGGTCCGCCGTCGGCCCCGCGGTGAACCGTCCGGTCTGGACAAGCCCGCCGGTACACGCCGCGATGCTCACATCCACCGGGACTCCGGAGCCGCCGCGGAAGTAGCTCAGGTGGTCGACAGTCCCTTTGTAGGTTACCGCGAGCTCGTCCCCGCCCGCGCCATCGAGCTGCGCGACCGCGACCGCGGCCGGGCTCAGCGCCCCGACCGCGAGCGCCATGTAGCGGGTCCCGCCCGCGCTCAGCACCGCTACCTGATTGGTCGCCAGGTCGATTCCTACCAAGTCCGCCGCGCCATCGCCCTCCAGATCACCGATTCCCAGCCGCATCCCTCCGAGCGCTCCGGTATACAGAGCCCGGTTCTGCTGGAAGCTGAGATCCGCATTCCCTTGAACCCAATAAAACCCCTGACTGGAAGAAAGCAACAGATCGCGGACGCCGTCGCTGTTGAGGTCTCCGATCAGGAGCGCGTTGGGGTTTGGCGGGCCGACCAGAGTCCACCTGTCGGACACGCTCTGTCCATCGCTGCTGAGCAGCAGCCCGCGCAGCTGTCCGGTTCCCGAGCCGATGACGATCCCGCCGCTCTGAGGAGTCAACAGCGGCGTCACCCGGAGTACGGACGCGCCCTGGTTGGCAGTCAGCGCCGGCTGCAGCGGCTGCAGGGAGACGGCCGTGGAGTAATAGGAGAACAGATCGCGGCGGCGGACGGTGAGGCCGCTCGGGTTGGTTATCTCGACATTCACCCGCCAGTCGCCGCTGCTCATCGGCGCGGTGACGCGTAGGGTGGTCGCGGACTCGACGCTGACCGAGCCGAGCGCGACTCCGTTCCAGCGGACGATCATTCCGGGGACGAAGTTCTCACCGCTGATGACGAGCGGAGTCTGGGCAGCGCTGGTCGGTGCGCGGGACGGAGTGATCGCGGTGAAAGTGAACTCGTCCTGACAGAGCTGGGTGATCGGATCGCAGCGCTGACCCTTTTGGCACGGATTCCCGCTGAGCACGCAGTTCTCGGGCGCGGGGATCGACAGTCCGCCCCATAGCGCCTCACAACCGGCGGCGAGCCCGAGTCCTCCTAGCAGAGCCAAGCCCAGTGTTAAGCGCATCGCCTTGCCTCCGGTAAGTGGGTCCGCATCGCCGCTCTCATCTTCAATCGGCACGGGCGGCGGCCGGGCTGCGGCGCGGCGGCGGCGCCTCGACCTGGCGCAGCCGGCCGGGGAGCGCCAGCGCCACGATGCCGTCACCGAGCAGCAGCGCGCCGGGGATGACCAGCCCGAGGCCGGCCGTGCGGGTGGCGTAGCGCCGCTCGCAGGCGAGGCTCGGCGCGACCGGGTCGCTGACGCAGCCGCCGTCGATGGCCAGCGCCGAGGCGCCGAAGCCGACAAGACCGACGCCGATGCCCAGGGCGACGGCGCCCAGGGCGATCCGCCAGCGCGGACGCTGGCGCTGCCAGACCCGCGGCCGGGCCGCCTCCGGGCTCGCCACTGCCGTGAGCACGACCTGCACCTCGGTGGTCCCGCTGGCGGTGACCTCGACCCGGCGGCGCTCGGGCAGAAAGCCCGGCAGCTGCACCACGAGCTCCAGCGGCTGGGCGAAGCTCGGCCAGACCAGCGGCGTCTTGCCCAGCGTGCGCTCCCCGAGCTGCACCTGCGCTCCCGGCGGCTGCGAGGTCACCCGCAGCGTCCCCTGCGGCCGCGCCAGACCCTCGCTCAGCAGCGGCGGCAAAAGCTCGCCGAGCGTCCGCTCCAGCGCCGCTGGGCTGTCCTCGGAACAGGCGGCGGCGCGCTGGCTGGCTTCCTCGGCCAGGGTGACCTCGAACAGGCGCGCCTTGACCGCGCACGGGGCGGCCGTCGCCGTAAGCTCCAGGGTGTACTGGACCCCCTGGGCCGCTGCCCAGCGCAGGAGGCACGCGCGGTCCTGCGCGCACTCGGGCGGCGGCAGGGCGCCGCTGTGCGCGGCGGCATCGAAGCTCGCCAGGCCGGCGGCGGCCAGCGCCCCGGC
>DAOMZC010001082.1:0-2550 GCA_035437965.1 Pseudomonadota bacterium | reverse complement strand
GGCCAACGTGCGCGCCCTGGCCGCGCTCGATCAGCCCTTGCCGCAGCGCCAGCGCCTCGCTGACTGCCTGCGGCTGCTCGGCACGCCGCAGGACAAGCAGCTCTTGCAGGCGATCGGGACGGCGGCGCGGCGGCCCAAGCGCTAAGCACAGCGGGCGGCGACGTCGCCAGCACCGCCGGGCCGGGCCACAGCGCCTGGCCGCCGCGCGGCTTTCCCCGACGACAGAGCTCCGTGAAGGGGTCGAGTCGTACCAAGCACCTGGCCAGCGCTGCGCGAGCCCTTGACCTGCTGCCGTCACCTCGGGCAGCCTGCAAGTAGCGGATATGGTTACCATTCAAGATCCTACTCCTGCGGCGCGCGAGCCGAGTGAGGCGCCCGCTCCTCTGCGTCTGCCTCTGGCCGGGCCCGGGCCGGCTGCCGACGACGTGGGCGCGGCGACGCGGCGCGGCGTGCTGTTCATCCCGATGGCCAAGCTGTGGTTCCTGGTCGCGGGGCTGGTTATGCAGCTCTTGCTGCCGCGGGCGCTCGGCAGCGCGGCGCTGTTTGGCATGTGGACGCTGGTGCTCGGCTGGCTCTCGGTGGTCAACAACGTGCTGATCCAGGCGACGATCCAGTCGGTCGCCCACTTCGCCGCCGCCGGGCCGAAGGCGCTCGACGACGCCAAGCGGACGGCGCTGCAGGTGAACCTGCGCCTGGGGCTGGGGATCGCCGCGGCGTTCTTCCTTGCCGCCCCGCTCGTCGCCAGCTTCGAGCACGACGCCGAGCTGATCCCGCACCTGCGCCTGGCCACCGGCGTCATCGTCGCCTACAGCTTCTACGCGGTGTTCGTCGGGGCGGCCAACGGCGCCCGTCAGTTCCACAAGCAGGCGGCGCTGGACATGACGTTCTCGACCCTGCGCGCCGGCCTGGTGCTGGCCGCGGCGCTGACCTTCCACGCCACCCTGCCGGCCGTCGGCGGTTTCGTGCTGGCGGCGGGGCTGATCATGGTCTTGTCGATCGGCGTCGTCGGGATGCCGCGGCCCGGGCAGAGCCCGCCGGGCGCGATGCGGCAGATGCTCTCGTACATGGGGTGGCTGATGCTGTACATGGCGGCGATCAACGCGCTGATGTTCCTTGACGGCTGGTGGCTCAAGCGCCTGTGCACCGAGGCGGCCAGCCACACCGGCCTAGCCGCGGCCGAGGTCAAGCGGAGCGTCGATGCGCTGGTCGGCGTGTACGCGGCGGCGCAGACGGTGGCGCGGCTGCCCTATCAGCTCATCCTGGCGGTGGCGTTCATCATCTTCCCGCTGCTGTCGACGCCGGCGCTGCGCGCCGATAAGGCGCGGACGCGGCGCTACATCGAGACCACGCTGCGCTACTCGCTGGTGGTGATGGTGGCGATGGTGGCGGGCATCGGGGTGCGGCCGCAGGCGACCCTGCGGCTGCTCTACCCGGCGGAGTACAGCACCGGCGCCTCGGCGTTCGCGATCCTGCTGGGCGCGTATGTGTGCTTCTCGCTGCTGTGCATCGTGGGCACCATCACCAACTCGCTCGGGCGGGCGCTGCCGACGGCGCTGCTGGGGATCTTGACCGCGCTCCTGACCTGCGGCGCGGTGTATCTGAGCATCCAGAACGGCCTCGCGGGCGGGGACCCGCCGCTGCGGGCGGCGGCGCTCGGGCTGCTGGTCGGCATGGGCGGCGGGCTGGTGCTCAACCTGGCCTACCTGTGGCGCTGCCTGCAGGTCACCTTGCCGCCGCTGTCGCTGTTGCGCGCCGGCGTCGGGTTCGCGGCGGTGATGGCGCTCGGGCGGGTGTGGCCGGAGCCGGGCACGCCCGGGCTCCTGGGCAGCAAGCTGGGGACGCTGGTGTGTGCCGGCCTGGCGAGCCTGCTTTATGTGGGGGTGCTGATGGTGCTGCGCGAGCTCTCGCTGCGCGAGCTCATGCTGCTGCGCCGGGATCGCCCGGCCGCCTCGGCAGAGGTCGGGTAATCGTCGGCGAGCGGGGCGTGGTGCGGGTCTGGGGTTAAAAGACCAGCCGGCCGCTGTTGGTGACCTGGCACGTGGCATAGTCGGTCAGGCGGCGGCCGCTGTGGCGCGGCGCGGCGGCGCGCGGGGCCAGCGCCAGACCGCGCAGCTGATCCTCGGGCTGGGACAGCATGCGCAAAAGGAGAGCGGCGCAGTAGCGGTCGAAGAATGACTCCAGCGCCAGGTGCAGCACGCGGGTGCGATAGGCCGAGCCGGCGGCCACCGCTTCGGCGCGGCGCTGCTCGGTAAGCGCCCGCAGCACCCGCTCCTGGGCCGCCAGCCCGAGCAGCTGCGGGCCGGTCAGGCCGGCCTCGCTGAGGACCTCGGGGAAGCGCTCCGCCGCGTGGAGGAAGCGGGTGATGCCGGCGGCGACCTGCGCGCCGTCGCGGGCGGTGAGCTCGCCGTCGACGGCGAACTCGGCGCGGGCGGCGGCCGCCTTGGGACCGCGCAGCGCCTTGCGCACCGCCTGCCGGTAGGCCCCAAGGAGCAGCACGCCGGTGCGAATAGCCTCTTCATGCTGCACGCTGAGCGGCGGCGGCACCACCAG
>DAOMZC010001081.1:0-2552 GCA_035437965.1 Pseudomonadota bacterium | reverse complement strand
GGTGCCAAGCGACCGCCGGCCGAAGGACACGGCCCCGGACAGGAGGCGCCGGGCCCGCAGCTGCGCAGCAACTTCGCCGAGACCGCCTTTTTCTACCCGCGCCTGCTCACCGAAAAGGACGGCACCGCGGCGATCGAGCTCCAGGTCCCGGACTCGGTCACCGCCTGGAACGTCTGGGTGCACGCAGTGACCCAGGATCTGGCCGGCGGGCGGGAGAGCAAGGTCACCCGCACCGTCAAGGAGCTGCTCGTCCGCCCGTACCTGCCGCGCTTCTTCCGCGAGGGCGATCGCGCCGACCTCAAGGTGCTGGTCAACAACGCCGGCGACAAGCCGCTGGCCGGCACCCTGCGCCTTGAGATCAGCGAGCCCGACGCGACCGCGAGCCTGCTCGCGCTGTTCGGCGTCACCACCGCCCAGCTGCCCTTTCACGTCGAGCCGGGCAAGAGCCAGGCGCTGACCTTCCCGGTCACGGCGCCGCGCAAGGTGGGCAGCTACGCCTTCAAGGTCACCGCCACCGCGGGCGACCTCGGCGACGGTGAGCTGCGGCCGCTGCCGGTGCTGCCGAGCCGCCTGCACCTGTCGCAGTCGCGCTTTGTGACGCTCAAGGACAAGGACAGCCGGACCCTGACGTTCGCCGATCTGGCCAAGAACGACGACCCGACCCGGGTGAGCGAGCAGCTGGTGGTCACGCTGGACGCGCAGCTTTTCTACACGGTGCTCAAGGCCCTGCCCTACCTCATCGACTACCCCTATGAGTGCACCGAGCAGACCCTGAACCGCTTCCTGTCCACCGGCATCGCCGCGTCGCTGTTCGACCAGTTTCCGGCGATTGCGAAGATGGCTAAAGAATTTGCCCAGCGCAAGACTCCGCTCGAGCCGTTTGCGCAGAGTGATCCGAACCGCAAGCTGACGCTTGAGGAGTCGCCGTGGCTGCAGACGGCGCGCGGCGGCCAGACTCCCGACCTGCCGCTGGTCAACGTCCTTGATCCGAACATTGCGCGGGCGCAGCGCGACATCGCGCTCGCCAAGCTTGCCAAGAGCCAGCTGCCAAACGGCGCCTTCCCATGGTTCCCGGGCGGTCCGCCGTCGCCGTTTATGACCCTTTACCTGATGCACGGCTTCGCCAAGGCGGCCGAGTTCAAGGTCGAGGTGCCCAAGGACGTGGTGCAGAAGGGCTGGCGGTACCTGGGCGAGACGTTCCGCAGCGACTTTGCGGCGCGCCTCATCAAGGACGACGCGAGCTGGGAGTTCCTGAGCCTCCTCAACTATGTCGCCTCGGCCTACCCGGATCCGTCGTGGGTGAGCGGCGCGCTGTCGGCCGAGGAGCGGCAGCAGATCCTGGCGTTCTCGTTCAAGCACTGGCGGCAGCACTCGCCGTACCTCAAGGGTCTGCTGGCGCTGACGCTCAAGCGCATGGGGCGGCGGTCCGACGCCGAGCTTGTGTGGGCAAGCGTGATGGACTCGGCCAAGACCGAGCCGGATCAGGGGACCCACTGGGCCGCCGAGGACCGGTCGTGGCTGTGGTACAACGACACCATCGAGACCCACGCCTTCGCGCTGCGGACGATGCTAGAGCTCACGCCGCAGGACAGCCGCCGTGATGGCCTCGTTTTGTGGCTCCTGCTGAACAAGAAGCTCAATCAGTGGAAGTCCACTCGCGCGACGGCGGAGGTCATCTACTCGCTGGTCCACTACCTGAAGCAGACCGGCGGCCTGGGAGTCCGCGAGGAAGCGACGGTCGCCGTCGGCCCGCACAGCGAGCGCTTCGTCTTCGAGCCCGATAAGTACGTCGGCAAGACGCAGCTGGTGATTCCGGGCGCGCAGGTGGATCCGCGCACGAGCTCGAACATCACCGTCCAGAAGGCGACCAAGGGGGTGATGTTCGCGTCGGCGACCTGGCACTTTGCCACCGACAAGCTGCCGACCGAGGAGCGTGGCGATTTCTTTCAGGTCTCGCGCACCTACTTCCGCCGGCAGAATAATGGACGCGAGTTCGTGCTCACCCCGCTCGCCGAGGGGGCAGTGCTGGTCCCGGGGGATGAGGTCGAGGTGCAGCTGTCCCTGCGCAGCAAGCACGCGGCCGAGTACGTTCACCTGCGCGATCCGCGCGCCGCCGGTCTTGAGCCGGAGAACGCGGTCTCGCGCTACAAGTGGGACCTGGGCATCGGCTTCTACGAGGAGATCCGCGACAGCGGCAGCAACTTCTTCTTCGAGCAGCTGCCGGCCGGTCAGTACACCTTCAAGTACCGCTTGCGCGCCAACCTCGGCGGCACCTTCCGCGTCGGGCCGGCGGTCGTGCAGTCGATGTACGCGCCGGAGTTTACGGCCTACTCGGCGGGGCATCAGCTCACCGTTGGTGCCAGCAAGTAGCATGCGGAGTCAAGTTGCGGCGGTGGCGCTCGCGGTGCTGAGCATGGTGGCCTGTGAGGCGACGCAGCGCAGCGGGCGGCCGCCGGCGGCGCTGGGGCTTGGCGGTGGCAAGCTGCAGAGCAACATCCTGCGCGGTGACTATGCGGGGTCGGCGGCGTGCGCGCCCTGTCATGCCGACATCT
>DAOMZC010001080.1:0-2558 GCA_035437965.1 Pseudomonadota bacterium | reverse complement strand
CCGCGCTGCTCGGCGACCCGCGCGCCGGCGAGCGGCTGCGCGCCTGGGCGGCTCGGCTCGGCGACGCGCCGCCGCCGGGGTTGGCGCGAGTTCGCGGTCTGTTTCCGCAAGCGGATCACCACACCCTCCTGGTCATGCAGCTGCCCGCGGGCACCTCCCTGGCCGAGCTGCTCGTGCACCGCTCGACTCTGGCCGAGCGTCCCGGCGGCAACCGCAGCGCCCCGCTGCCCGGCGCGCTCGCCATCGCGCAGCGTCTGGCGGTGATCCTGGCGGCGGCGCACGCGCGCGGCAGCTACCACCTGCGGCTCAGCCCGGACAAGGTGTTCCTCGATACTTCCGGTGAGAAAACGGCGGGACTGCAGGTCTGCGTGCTGGAGCTCGGGCTGCTCTCCGCGCTCGCAGAGGGAGGCCGGGTGCCCGACCAGTCCGCGCCGGCCCACCCCTATCTGGCGCCCGAGCAGACTGGTGCAGGTCGGTCGGCGGTCCCGATGCTCGGGGACGGACAGAGTGATGTCTATGCGCTCGGGGTGCTGCTCGTGCAGCTGCTGACCGGACAGACTCCGGAGCGCGCGGAGTGGCCGGCGGCGGTCGCGCAGCTGCAGAGCAGCGCGGCCCCGGCGGGGCTCGGGTCGCTCCTGCGCGAGATGCTGGCAGAGGAGCCGCCGCAGCGCCCTTCCATGGTGCAGGTCGAGGCGGTCCTCGGGCTCGCCGCCCGCTCGCCCGAGTCGGCGCCGCCGCTGCACGCGCAGCTGTTGGCCTATCAGGGAACGCTCGCCGGTCCGGCCGAGGGAGTGCCGCCGACCGGCTCGCCCGAGGTCGTGGTGACTGCGCCGGGCGCCGCAGATTCGCTGCTCGGCAGTCTGGTGGGCAACTTCCGCCTCGTCGGCAAGCTCGGCCAGGGCGGTATGGGAGTCGTGTACGAAGCCGAGCACCACCAGATCGGCCATCGGGCGGCTGTAAAGGTCCTGCACAACGAGTTTGCCCACAGCCCGGACTACGCCAAGCGCTTCTTGAACGAAGCCCGCGCCGTCAACATCATCCGCCACCCGAGCCTCGTCGAGATCTTCGAGTACGGACAGCGGCCCGATGGCTCTCTGTACATCGTCATGGAGTTCCTGGACGGAGAGTCCCTGTACAAGCGGACCGGCGAGTCCGGGGTACGCCTGCCCCAGACCAAGGTCGCCGAGCTCGGACTACAGATAGCGCGAGCGCTGGCAACCGCGCACGACAAAGGGGTTATCCACCGCGACCTCAAGCCCGAGAACATCATGCTCATCGCCGATCCAGTCCGGCCGGCCGAGGAGCGGGTGAAGATCCTCGACTTCGGAATCGCCAAGCTGCAGCGCCGCGGGGTATCAGAGCCGGCGGCCGGGGGGAAGACCGGGGTCGGCGCGGTGATGGGAACCCCCCTTTACATGGCGCCCGAGCAGTTCGGCAAGGCCGAGTCGGTCGAGGGCGCGGCCGATGTGTTTGCGCTCGGGGTCATCTTCTACGAGCTCCTGGCCGGGCGGCGTCCGTATGAGAGCGACTCGCTGACGGTGCTGAGCCGGCCGGTCGAGCCGCTGCAGAAGGTCAGTCCCACCGTTTCGCCGCAGCTGGCGGCGCTGACCATGGAGATGCTCGAGCTCGCGCCGCAGAAGCGGCCGACCATGCTGCAGGTGGCGGAGCGCCTGGCACCGCTCGTCCAGCCGCCGCCGGTGCGGTCGTCGCCGCTGCGCTACGCCCTGCTCGGCAGCATTGCCGCCGCGGTCATCCTGACCCTGACCTACTTTCTGTTCTCGGCGCGGCCGGCCATGACGCCGACCCAGGCGCGGCAGATTGCCCTGACGGCCATCCGCGCCGGCCTGCGTGCCCCGGCGCCGCAGGAGCGGCAGCTGGCGGTGCAGGCGCTGGGGATGAGCCGCGACCCGGCGCAGCTCGAGCTGCTCACACCGCTCATCACCGACGCGGCGGTGGCCGGTCCGGTGGCGCGGGCGCTCGGCAACCTGGGCGCGGTGTCGGCGCAGCCGGCGCTGCTCAAGCTCCTAGAGAGCGCGACGGACAATCAGCTAAGGCTGGAGGCCGCCACGGCGCTGGCGCAGCTGGAAAATCCGGCGGGGAACGCGGCGCTCCACGCGCTGCTCGGGCAGGCCGATGGGGTCCTGCAGATCGAGTCGGCGCTGCGCCTCCTTGAGCAGGGTGATCTGGCGGGAGCGCAGCTCCTGCACCGGCTGACCGATAGCAGCGGCGCCGCGACCTCGCGGGTGCTGCCGGTGCTCTCCGCGCTGTCGCGAGCCGGAGATCTGGAGGCCCGCCAGAAGCTTTCCGAGCTGGCGGCGGCGGCGCCGCTGAGCATGGATCCGCTGGCCCTCTACAGCCTGGCGCGCAGCGGCGATGCGGGGGCGCAGAGCCGGCTCGCGGCGGTCGCGCTGGCCGCTGGCGCGGAGCAGGTGCTGGCGGCGCGGCTGCTCGCCTCGCTCGGCCAGGATGTCGGCTATGAGGTGCTGCTGCAGAGGAGCGGCGATAACAAGCAGCCCGACGCGGTGCGCGAGATTGCCATCGAGGGGCTCGCCGGTCGT
>DAOMZC010001079.1:0-2562 GCA_035437965.1 Pseudomonadota bacterium | reverse complement strand
CGGCCTGTCGGCGGTGCACCGCCATGGGGTGCTGCACCGCGACCTCAAGCCAGCCGAGGATCCGGCCGGGCCGCGGCGAGCCGTCGGCGCGCAGAAGGAGCGCCGGACTTTTCCGCAGCGGCGCAAAACGCCGGCCGGAAGGGACCTTGGCGCGGATCGATCGCGGCGGCGCCGTCCGCGACAAAAAGGGCGCCCCGGAACCTCTTGTCGGCGCACCGGTTTCGGTGCGATCGGGCCGGGCCTTAGTTGACACGCCGGACCGCTTCGCAGAGGCTGTAGCTGTCACTCCCGCATGATAGTAGTCGTTGTAGTCGACCCCCACCGGCTCCGCGTCGACCGTCCCGGCCAAGCGGCGGGGACGTCGGCAGGACTCACCAGGAGAATTTCATGAACTACGGAGTACTCAAAGGTCACGCCAAAGATTTCAAGCGCGACGATGACCAGGATCCTCATTCCGAGCTGTTGATGGTGGCCAAGGGGGAGCAGCACCGCATCGCGATCAACGTGCGGTCGAGCCGCGGTCCAGAGGCGCAGCGCCTTGTTGAGTACATAATCCTCGATGAAGTGGCCCACCCGCTGCTCGAGTATGCGCGCACCCTGAGCGAAGGCTGGACGCTGCTTGCGGGGAACAACCAGAGCACCCGCGGAGTCGACTACATCCGCAGCAACCTGTTTCGCGGGACCGACATGAAGCCGCTGGTGCACACCCAGGCCGGTCCGGATAACGATCTGTTCGAGAAGGTCGAAGATCTGGTGCAGCGCGCCCTGAAGGCCGGCGGGATCGTCTATGCCTACGGCGAGAAGTGGGGCCCCGAGCCGACCAAGCCGGATATGTACTTCGGCTTCAATCCCGGAAACGGCGTGCACAAGATTCACATGAACCAGGGCGACCGCGAGAACGCCAACGCCCGCTACCAGGACGGCGCGCTGTTCGTCGAGCTGCCCTCCGGCAAGGTGAGCGGACTGTTTGTGAAGTTCCAGAATCAGGCGTGGCACACGGACGAGACGCACGGCAACCCGCTCGTCGATGCGCCCAACGCGAGCCCGCTCGCGCCGTCTCTCCTGGCGCCGATCGAGCCGTGGGATGTGGTACCGAGCGACTCGCCCTATCACCTGGCGCGCATCATCGGCGCGCTGGTGAGTCCACAAGGCAGCGGAGAGAAATCCGCCACGGTCACGATCTTCAATACCTCCGCCACCACGCTCGATCTTGCCGGGTGGAAGCTGATCGATGCGCAGGAGCGTGAAGAGCGGCTGTCGGGGGTCATCCGGCCGGCGCACGCGCTGACCGTGGAGCTAAGCGGGTCCGGCATCCAGCTGACCCGGGAGGGCGGACTGATTACTCTGCTCGATGGGCGCGGACTCAAGGTCGACGGTGTGGCATATACCCGCAAGGCAGTGAGCACCGAAGGGCGCCCGATCGTCTTCTAAGCGCGGCCGGGATCGCCACCACCCGGGCCGCCTGGGCTATACTCAAGGGAGCTGGAGGATCGCCTTATGCTCCCTGATCCAATCCTCGGTGAGTCGCTGCTGTCGCCCGTTACCACGTCGGCGCTGATAGAGACGTGGCTCGATCGCCTCCTCCC
Organism: Pseudomonadota bacterium; assembly: GCA_035437965.1. GTDB lineage: Bacteria > Myxococcota_A > Polyangia > Palsa-1104 > JAEUJZ01 > CALFML01. The sequence continues at coordinate 976 of DAOMZC010001079.1, read as the reverse complement.
CCCGGTGGACGCGTCGCCGGAGCCGCTCCATCGCGCCATGCGCTACGCGGTGTTCTCGGGCGGCAAGCGCCTGCGGCCGCAGCTGCTCTTGCAAGTCGCCCACGCCTGCGGCATCGAGCAGCACGAGCTGGAGCTGGCGCTGCGCGCCGCCTGCGCGGTGGAGTTTGTCCACATCGCCTCGCTGGTCCACGACGATCTGCCGTGCTTCGATGATGCCGCGACGCGCCGCGGGCGTCCGACCGTCCATGTCCTGTTCGGCGAGGCGATGGCGGTGCTGGTCGGCGACGCCCTGCTGGCGCACGGGGTCGAGGTGCTGGCCAGCGCGCCGCGCGCCTTCGAGAAGCGGGCGCTGCGGCTGGTGCGGCTGCTCGTCGGGGCGACCGGGTCGCGCTCGGGGCTTATCGGCGGCCAGGGACTGGAGCAGGTGGCGGCGCACAGCAGCGCCGGCGCCGAGGCCTGGTGCTCGCCCGAGCTCATCGAGCGCTACCACGGCATGAAGACCGGCATCCTGTTCGGCATGGCGGCCGAGGCGGCGGCGGTGGCGGCGGGCGCGGTCAAGACGGCGGGCTGGGCGGCGGTCGGCCAGCTGTTCGGTCGCTGCTACCAGCTGGCCCATGATCACACCTTCGTGCGCAGCCGGGCGGCGTCGCAGCCGCTCGCCGGTGGCGGCACGGCGCTCGGCCCGCCCAACGCCGTCCTCGCCCGCGGTGAGCAGGCGGTAGACATCTCGGCCGAGCGCCTTGATCCGGTGCATCCGCCCGATCGCGTCAGGATCGAGATCGCGGAGCCTCTGGCCCTGCTCGCCGAGCACGACCCTCGCCGGCCGTTCGACGCCCGACCAGAGGATCACGAGGTTTGTCTGGAGCTCGTCGAGGACCTCGTCGCTCACGGGCACGGGCTCCACGTGCACGCGGCCGTCCGGCTCGAAGGTGAACGCGGTCACGTTCCCGAACGCGGCGATGTACTGGTCCTGCTT
>DAOMZC010001078.1:0-2568 GCA_035437965.1 Pseudomonadota bacterium | reverse complement strand
AGATGATCCCCACCGCGTACAGGTCCACCGGCGGGGCGACGATCGCATCGTCGAGCAGCGTCTCGGGAGCGATGAACTCGGCGGTGCCGGTGACCTGCCCGTGCCCGGTCACCGGGGCCTGGCCGATGATGCGCGCCACCCCGAAGTCGAGCACCTTGACCCAGTCGTCCTGGCCCTGGTTGCGGGTGAGGACGATGTTCTCGGGCTTGATGTCGCGGTGGACCACGCCCTTGCTGTGGGCGTGATCGAGGGCGCGCGCGACCTGCAGCATGATGTTCAGCACCCGCTCGATCGGCAGGGTGCGGGTCGGGTGCTGCTGGATCACCGTGTGCAGCGTCTGCCCGTCGACGTACTCCATGACCAGGTAGGGCTCGCCGAGCTCGTCGCGGCCAAAGTCGTACAGGTACACGATGTTGGCGTGGTCCATGACGCTGGCGGCGCGCGCCTCGCGCAAAAAGCGCAAGAGCGACTTCTCGTCCCAGATGAACTCGCGCTTGAGGAGCTTTACCGCCATCGGGCGGTTTAGCACCTTGTGCATCGCCCGGTACACGACGCCGGTGGCGCCGCTGCCGAGGAACTGCTCTAGGAGGAACCGCCCGGCGATGACGCGGCCGATCAGCGGATCTTTACCGCCCCCCGAGGTCCCGCTGCGCTGCGCCTTGGGGATGTCGATGAGCTGCGAGCCATCGGCGCGGCAGAAGCGAGCCTTGGTTGTATATTGCTTGCCACACTCGGGGCACTGGCGCGTAAGACCCATGCTCGAACAAAGGATCGCAGCCCCGGGCGCACCCGCGCCGCAGGCGATCATGCGTTGCCTTTATCATCCGATATTGCTCCTAAATGGAGGCAAAGTGGCAGGCTCTCCCCACAAAATCGCCCGCTGCGAGGCAGATTGGCGGCAGCTGCAGAGTCTTTGCGGGCTGAAGGTGCGCGTAGCGAGCCAGCTGTAGGGCGGTTGCGTGCACCTTCAGAGGCGGAGGAGGAGGCGGCGGCGGCGGCGGACGGCGGCACGCCAGAGCGCGCCAGCGGTCGGGGCTCGAGGTAGATTGCGATCGATGTCTACCTACAGAATCGACACAGTGCTGCGCGTCCGCACCAAGCACCGCCCGGGGCAGCTCGCCCGGCTGGCGACGGTGATCGCGCAGGAGGGCGCCCTCATCGGCGAGATCACCACCGTCCACATGGCCGAGGGCCTGTCGACCCGCGACATCACCGTCGAGACCGAGACCGAGGAGCACACCGAGCGGCTGGTCGCCGCGCTCGGCCGGACCGACGGCTGCGAGGTGATCGAGGTCAAGGACCGGGTGTTCGACTGCCACCGCGGCGGCAAGATCCACTCCAGCAGCCGCATCGAGCTGCGCCAGCTCGGCGACCTCCGCTACATCTATACTCCCGGCGTCGCCCGCGTCGCCCGGGCGATCGCCGCCGAGCCGCAGAGCGCCTGGGACTACACGAGCCTTGGCCGCTCGGTCGGCATCTTCACCAACGGCTCGCGCGTGCTGGGCCTTGGCAACATCGGCCCGCTCGCCAGCCTGCCGGTGATGGAGGGCAAGGCGGTCCTTTACGACAAGTTCGCCGGCCTGTCGGCGACCCCGATCCTCATCGACACCCTGGACGCCGACGAGTTCATAGAGACCGTGGTGCGGGTCGGCCGCAGCTTCGGCGGCATCCACCTGGAGGACATCCGCAGCCCCGAGTGCTTCAAGATCGAGGCCGAGCTGCGGCGGCGGCTGCAAAAGCCGGTCATGCACGACGACCAGCACGGCACCGCGGTGGTCACCCTGGCGGCGATCATCAACGCCTGCCGCAGCACCGGACTCGCGCTCAAGCAGTCCAAGCTCGGTCAGGTCGGCCTTGGCGCGGCGGGCAGCGCGATCGCCAGGCTGGCGCTGGCCTACGGCGTCGGCTCGGTGCTGGTCAACGACCGCTCGCCGGCCGCCGTCGCCGCGCTGCGCGAGCAGGGCGCCCAGCCGGCCGAGCTCGCGACGATCCTCGCCGAGGCCCAGATCGTCGTGTGCACCACCGGCCAGGTCGGCCTCATCGACCCGCAAAAGATCCGCCCCGGCCAGGTCATCTTCGCCCTGAGTAACCCCATCCCCGAGATCGAGCCCGACGTCGCCCGCGCCGCCGGCGCCGCCTACGCGGCCGACGGCACTTCGATAAATAACGCCCTGGCCTTCCCCGGCATCTTCAAAGGCGCGCTGCTCACCCGCAGCTCGCAGATCCACCCCAAGATGTACATCGCCGCTGCCGAGGCGATCGCCGGCTGCGCCGCCAAGAACGAGATCGTCCCCTCGCAGCTCGACCCCGCGGTGCACGCCGCGGTGGCCGCCGCGGTGGCCGACTGCGCGCGCGCCCTGGGCCTCGCCGGCACCGCCGTCCTCTAATCGGCCCGCTCCGCTGGTCGGGCCATCCCCGAGACCTCGCCGGCGGCGATTTATTGGCCAGCGCGCAGAGGATCATGCAGCGGCAGAGAAGGTGCGATAACATCTGTTCTATGCTTACGGTCCTACCGATCCCCTGCCTCAATGACAACTACGCCTACCTCCTGTCGGTGCCCGCTCGCGA
>DAOMZC010001077.1:0-2573 GCA_035437965.1 Pseudomonadota bacterium | reverse complement strand
GTGTGGTCGCTGTTGCAGGCGCTCGGGTCGGTGGGCACCACCGGACGCCGCGCCGAGGAGCCCCTTGGCCAGCTGGCCCGGACCGACAGCGACCAGGCCCGACCGAGCGGCCTGCTGACGACGCTGCGCGAGCGGGCGCTGGAGCAGGGTCCGGTCGGCGAAGCGGCGCGCCGGGTGCTGCAGGCGACCGTGGTCCTGCCCTGACGGTCCGGCGCCGGACGCTACTTCCAGCCGTGCACCGCGGCGAGCTGCGCGAGCTCGAAGGCCCCGAGCTTCACCTCAAGCTTCCACTGCTGCGCCGCCCGCGGGTTTGCCGCCAGGAATAAGAGGCAGGCGTCGCTGGGGGCGCCGGGACTGCTCGGGTCGCGGTCACTGCAGACCGGGGTCAGGGTGAAGGTCCGCGCGTCCGCCCACAGGCTCTGCCCTTGCAGGAAGCTCTTCTCGACCGCGGTGCGCGCCGAGGACTTGAGGTCTCTGTAGGACAGCTTGTGCACCGCCGCAGCGCGGACGTACTCGGCAGTGAGGTTGGTGCGGAAGATTCCCTCGTCATCCGTAGACAGCGCGAACGGAACCCCGGCAGCGACGTACGCCGCCAGCGGATGGGCGGCTCCTTCAAGCCCCAACAGCTGCTTGTTCGAGGTCAGGCAGGCCTCGACAGTGACTCCCTTGCGGGCCATCTCCTCAAGGAGCTCCATGGTGCCCAGGCCCGGCACCTGCTCCTCCCCCAGGATGTCCGCCGAGTGGCCGATCCGCTCGGCCCCGGCGACCTCCACGGCTTGGCGGATGTGAAACAGGAAATCCTGCGGACCGCCCGCCGTCACCGGCAGGACCTGGGGAATGAGCTCGCCGGCGTGCAGCGAGACATGGACCGGGCTGCGCCCCGGCGTCTGCTGGTTGTGGCGGCTGAGGAAGCGGACCGCCTTCATCTCTTCAGCGTAGTTCTGCAGCGACTTGGTGTCCTCTTCGGGCGCGGCCAGGTTGATGCCGACCACCCGCGGCTCGACCTGGGCCAGCTCGAAGCCGAACACCCACTGGCCGAGCACGTACTCACGCGACTGCGTGCGCGTGCCCTGGATGAGGTAGCGGACGGTCAGCTCGCATGCCGGCTCTGCATACGGCGTGTCGCAGTGCCAGCGCGCCCGCAGCTCGCTCCACACCTGATCGAGTCCCGCAACGGCGCTCTGAATCGCGACCTGGAACTGCGGATCCTTGATCAGGGTGTCGCGCGCGGCGCTCAGGTACTCATCTGTCCAGGGGGCGGATGACTTGAGCTTCTGGTCGGCCAGCTTGCCGATCCGGCTGCCGGCGAGGCCCACGAGGAGCTCCAGGTGGACCTCGCCCTGCGCCGCCGCCCGCCGCACGACCTCGTCGGTGCCGTCCTTTTTGCGGTTGTCGGTTACGGCGCCGAACTTATTGAAGGCGTCAAAGAAGTGCTGGTGGCGGGTGAGCACATCGCCGCTGAATCCCTCCATCGACCAGGCGGTAAGGAGCTGCTGATAAAGGGAGCTCCCCGGCGTCGCCTTGGATAAAGGAACGGTCCGGGAGCCGCACGGCGGCTCGGTCGCGACCAGGCTCGTCGGATCCACGCACAGGCCGTCTTCGCCGCCCCACATGATCAGCCGCTCGGTCGAGATCGCGCCCGACAAGTGCGAGTGCAGGTCCGCCCCCTTGGGCATCGCGGTCAGAAACGCGGCGCGCTGCGCGGGGTCGTTGCGCACCATCTCGAGGATCTGGCCGACGGAGGCCTCACGCCGGCGCGCGGCCTCCGCCCACCCCGGGCCCGGGGATGCTCCGTCCCCGCTGCCGCAGGCAGAAAGGATTCCTAGAGGCAGGACCCACACCCAAGACCGAGACTGGCAAAAAAACTGAGGACCGCGCGCATTCATATGAGAAGAGCTCCTGGTGCCAAGCGGCAGAAACTGTAGGAATCGTAGAAAAGGTAGCTAGGAACATATCTACGTCTTATTTCGCAAGTCAACATCCCGCTGAGGTCACAAGACCCGGCCCCAAAGTCAGCCCAAAGTCGGATAAAAGTCCGGCCAAAAAGTCTCCGGCCAAAAAGTCTCCGGCCAAAAAGCCCGAGAGCAGTCTGGCCGCCTGGGGCTTCATTCCTGTTCCATCTGGCCGCAAAGTGGTGTAATCTGAGGATAAGAATCTCATGACTTATCATCACTCCTCGACCCCAAGAGACGCTTCTGCCCCTGACTCTGTAAGCGCTGCGCCGCCTCTGACAGGACTGGCTGGTACGCCGGACGGCACCTGGTTTCGGCGCGAGCGCGAGCGGATCGCGGTCGGCCGCCGCACCATCGCCCAAAAGCTGCAGGTCGCTGAGAGCAGAGTGGTGGCTCTGGAGACCAGGCAGCAGCCCGTCCCCGGACCCTGGCTGCCGCTGCTCGTCGGGCTCGGATTTCGACTGCCTTCCGCAAGCGCGGAGTCGGCGGCGCCAGCGAGCGACCGGAAGCCGGCCCTGCCGCCACCGCGGGCGGATGCGCCGTCGGCGGCGCTGTCCGGTGAGTCGCCACCGAGCGCCCCGGCGACCGCGCCCGGGGAGCGCGGGGAGGCCGCCGACCAGC
>DAOMZC010001076.1:0-2576 GCA_035437965.1 Pseudomonadota bacterium | reverse complement strand
AGATAGGGCCGGTCGGGTGCCGTTGGCGAGCCGGCCAGGAACGCCGGCAGCTCTCGGCCAAAGCCCTGCAGTTGCGCAGCGCGCAACGGGTGCGCGGCGATGAAGCGGCGCGCCAGCGGGCGGAAGAAGTCGTCGCCGACCAGCTGCGCCAGCACCGGGAACACCGCGCGCAGCGCGTCGCTCAGGCCCTCGAACAGGTTGTTGCGGTAGATCTGCAACCGCTGCGCTGCACCCGGGCCCCGCCCCTGGCGCAACAGCAGCACCGCGGCGCTGTACTCGCGGTCGAGCAGCGCCGCGAAGAACCGCCGCTGTACCTCAGGCAAGGCAAGCATCGAGGGGCTCCCGCGCCGCAGCCAGCCGCGCATCCGCCTGCGCCGCCTGCGCCAGCAGGCGGCCGAGCGGTGGCAGGTCGGTATCCCATTCGATCAGCGTCGGCGTCGCGCCGAAGCGCTGCAGCGCATGGTCATACAGAGCCCACACCGCATCGGCGACCGGGGCGCTGTGCGTATCGATCAGCATCGAGCCGCCGTCGGTATCGCGCGCGATGAAGCCGGCGAGATGCATCTCCTGCACCGCATCCAGCGGCACCGCGTCCAGATAACGCCGCGCGTCGAAGCCATGGTTGTGCGCGCTGACGAAGACGTTGTTCACGTCGAGCAGCAGGCCGCAGCCGCTGCGCCGCGCCACCTCGGCGAGGAACTCCCATTCGGACAGCGCCGCGTCGGCGAAATCGACATAGCTCGAAACGTTCTCGAGCAGGATCGTGCGGCGCAGGCGCTGCTGCACCTGCTGCACGCGCTGCACGACATGGGCGAGCGCTTCCTCGGTATAGGGCAGCGGCAGCAGGTCGTTGGCAAACACGCCGCCTATCGAGCTCCAGCACAGGTGGTCGGACACCAGCGCCGGCTGCAGCCGTTCAACCAGCTCGGCCAGGCGCGCCAGGTAGGTCTCGCTCAGCGGGTCGGCCGAACCGATCGACAGGCCGACGCCGTGCAGGCTGAGCGGGTAGTCGCGGCGCACGCGCTCCAAGAAGTGCAGCGGCTTGCCGCCGCGGCCGAAGTAGTTCTCGCTGTGTGCTTCGACGAAGGCGACCGCCGGCCGGGTTTCCAGAAATTCGACGAAGTGCTCGGCACGCAGGCCGATGCCGGCGCGGGGTGGCAGCGGTGGCGTGGGCATGGAGGGATTCTAGGAATCGGGTCGCGTGCCACGGCGGCCGTGACCGAAATGTGAGAACTTCGGTGGGATGGCATCCGGTCCGGCGCCCATGCGGGCAGCAACGCAGCGGACCTCGCAACCGTCGGATCACGCCTGCTCGCCCGTGGCCAAGTTCCACGCGGTAACATCCCCGAGTCTTGGAGCATCACCATGACGGATCCAGTCGTAGAGTTGTCGCAACGCGCTCGGGAGCTCGCCCCAGAAGATCGGGCGCGTCTCGCGGAAGAGTTGCTTGCGTCCCTCGAGGGGCAGCTCGAGCCGGAGGCCGACGCCGCGTGGGACGCCGAGCTGCGCAAGCGTATTACCGAAGTCGAGAGTGGCGCGGTCAAGCTCGTGCCGGCGGACGAGGTTTTCGAGCGAGTTCGTCTCTCGCTGCGGTGAAGCCCGCGCGCTTTCATCCAGAAGCGGAGGTTGAATTCGCTGCCGAGGCGAGGTACTACGAAGACCGCTCGCCCGGCCTGGGCGAGCGCTTCACGAACGAAGTTCAGGCGGCCGTCAAGCTCGCGAGAACCTTTCCTGGAATCGGATCACCGTACAGGTACGGCACTCGGAGGGTCTTTCCGAAGAGCTTTCCGTTCTCGGTGGTGTATCGCGAACTGGCATCCGAGCTGGTCATTCTCGCGATCGCTCCGTTTCCACGAAAGCCCGGCTATTGGCGTGCGCGGAAGGCTGCCGGCTGACCCGTCCATCGAGCGGCTTCACCAGCCATGCCGATCCGTCGGAATCTCCGCCGAGGGTGCAGCGAAGGCTCGTTTCCCTCGCCGTGGATGCCCCGTAGGAGATCAGTCGAGCTTAACCACCCACCGCCCGCCTTCATCGTTTAGCTCGTACGCATAGCGATCGTCGTTGCAAGTGACTCGGAACCCCACTTTGAACACATGTCTACCCATGTAGCTGACGCTATCGCAACGGTAGCCGGCGAGTTTGATGGCGAGTTGGGCGGCCTGCTTCCCTTCAGCGGTTATTGGTGGAGGCGGTGTCGATGAACCTCCGGGATTGCTGCCTTGCGACATGGAGTAGATGAGGAAGACAACAAAGAATGCGGCCCCGACAAGCTTGAGACGACTGGCAGGCTTCTTCGGTGGCGGCGCGGGATTGTCCTTGCCGCAATGCGGGCACGCCTTCGCCCCAATAGCGACCGCACCACCGCAGACCGGGCAGGTGGAAAGTAGAGTCGCCGTGCGACTTTCTGCCTTTGCTTCCGCCGCCTGCCTTTCCGCCCTTGCCACGGCTTTCAATGCAGCCTTCGCTTCCTTTGCTGCCATGGCTTCGGCTGCTGCCTTCGCTTGCGCTTCTCGTTCGACTTCGAGGCGACGCTTCTGCTCCTGCGCAGCGTGGAACTTGGCGAAGATCACGCCGCA
>DAOMZC010001075.1:0-2582 GCA_035437965.1 Pseudomonadota bacterium | reverse complement strand
GGTCGAGACCCAGCCCGCGCCCGTCGAGCTGGTCCAGCCGCCGGCGCCGCACCCCGAGCCGGTGGCGGCGGTGAAGAGCGCGCCGGTGCCCGCCCCGCGCGCCGCCGAGCCGAGCGCACCGACCGTCGCGCCGGCGCAGATCCCGATCGAGCAGGAGCCAGTGGCCCGGCCCGTCGCGACTCCCGCAGTCGCCGAGCCGGCGCCGGTCCAGCGCCCGATCACGCCGATGGTCGAGCCGGCCAAGCCGATCCAGCCGGTCGCCGCCCCGATCGAGCGGCCGCTGCCGCAGCCGGTGGTCCAGACGCCCCCGGAGAAGTCAGGCGGCGCCGGCAAGCTGTTTGTGATCCTGCTGATCCTCGCCGCCCTGGCCTTCACGGCCTACTACTTCCTCGCCCTCCGTCAGCCACCGCCGCCGGCGGCCGTGAGCGTGAACGTCAGCATCGCCAAGCCCGAGGACGTCACGCGCAGCTTCGCCGCCGCCGCCGTGGTCAAGAGCGCCGAGCCCCAGCCGCTGAAGATCGAAGGAGACGGAACGGTGACCAAGGTGGTGGCAGAGAACACCGAGGTCCAGCCCGACACCGTCCTCGTCGAGCTCGATACCCAGAACAAGTTCGCCAAGGAGCTGACCGAGCTCCACGAGCGCCTGACCTTCTATCAGAAGAAGCTCGACGCGGCCAAGACCAAGGGCAAGGCGGAGCAGCTGCGTGACGCGCAGCAGAAGATCAGCGAGAAGCAGCAGCGCCTGGAGCAGGTCGAGGCGCTGGTCAAGAAGGCCCAGCTCATGGCCCCGCGGTCGGGGGCGGTGAGCAAGGTGCTGGTCAAGGTCGGCCAGGCGGTGACCGCCGGCACCGAGGTGGTCTCGCTGACCGACAAGGCGCTGGCGGCCGAGATCAAGATCCCGGCCATCGAGGCGCAGGGGATGAAGGTCGGCCAGGACGCGCAGCTGTCGAGCAGCGCCGGGGCCCTGACCGCGAAAGTGGCGGCGCTGCGCACCGAAGGCGACTACGCCACGGTGCAGTACTCGCTCCCCGAGAACGCCGCCGCCAAGCCGGGCGACGAGCTCAAGCTGCAGAAGGCGCCGCTGTCGCAGGTCGTGCGCCTGCCGACGGCGGCGCTGCTCGAGGGCGGCAAGGTGTTCGTCCTGCGCGATGGCAAGGCCGCGACCGTGCCGGTGACCGTGGCCGATCGCGAAGGCGACGCGGTCCTGTTGCAAGGTCTGCCGAGCGGTGAGCAGGTCATCGTCAGCCGCCCCACCGAGCTCCATGAAGGGGCCGCGGTCCGCGTCAGCTCCCCCGGCTCCCCGTAGCCGCCGACGTCCAGCCTCTCCTCTGGCGGCGCCCGCCGCTCCCTGTCACTTAGATCTGCACTCCCAGAAAAGCCAGGTAACGCGCTAGGTAGCGTCCAGGTAGCGATCGAGGAACGCAAACTGGTCGCGCCAGCACTGCCTGGCCTGCGGGCGATAGACCAGCGCGTGGAAGGCGTGGAGCTCGCCGGGGTAGTAGCGGACCTCGTGCGGCACCTGCAGCCGGGTGAGCGCCTGGCCCAGGCGCCGGGTGTCATCGAGCAGCGGGTCGCGGGTCCCGACGCCGGCGAAGAACGGCGGCAGCGGGCGGGCGAGCTCCGGTGCGCCCTCGAGCAGGACCAGGGGGTCGGCCAGATCGAGCTGCTCGGCGGGGCTCTTGTGCAGATAGGCGTGCGTCACCTCGGTCAGGCGATCGCTCACCCACTGCGGCAGCTGCTTGCGGCGAGCGAACCGCTCCGAGTCGCTGACCTGCAGCATGCCGCACATCGGCAGCACCGCCCGCGGCAAAAGGCCCAGCTCGAAGACCCGCCGCGCCCACGGCTCCGGGCGCGGCGCGCAGGTAAGCAGGGTCAGCGCGGTCACCAGGTTGGCGCCCGCCGACTCCCCGGCGAGCACCAGGCGCCCCGGATCGCCGCCGAGCGCTTGCGCGTGCCGCGCGACATAGGCCAGCGCGGCGCAGCAGTCGATGAGCGCCGCCGGAAACGGGTGCTGCGGCGACAGCCGGTAGTTGATGTTGAACACCAGCATCCCGCGCCGCGCCAGCGCCAGCGCCATGACCCAGTGGGTGTCCTTGGACAGCACGCGGAAGCCGCCGCCGTGGACATACAGCACGACCGGGTAGGGGGGCCCATAGGCGCGGTGGCCGGGCCTGGCGGGCGGGCGCTCGGGGCACGGCCGGTACACGTCCAGCCGGTGATCGCGCGAGCCGTCATCGGGGTCCAGGTAGGGCAGGTCGGCCAGCACCTCGACGCCGTGGCGGTGCGGGCGGGCGCTCGGGTGGAGCTGCCCGAGGTTGGCCAGCCCGCGCAGGCCATAGTCGAACAGCGCCCGCCCGAAGCGCTGGCGCACGGTGGCCCCCAGGCCGGCCTCCGGCTGGTACGCCTCGCCGACCCCCGGCACCCGGCCGGGCGGCCTCATGAGCGCACCGAGTAGAGGCTCACCGCGCGCAGCGGCGCGGCGCCCAGCTCCTCCGCCTCGATGAGCATCTCCTCGTCGGGGAGCAGATCGAGCAGGTTGTCGCTGAAGCGCGCCTGCTCGCCCGCCGCCAAGAGCACCGCCT
>DAOMZC010001074.1:0-2584 GCA_035437965.1 Pseudomonadota bacterium | reverse complement strand
GCTTTTTACCGTCTACAATGGGGTGGTCACGCATTTGCGGGGCGCTGTACTTAGCGGCCCGAGATGCTCTTTAGCACCTGCCGGATGGCCTGGGCGGCCGACTCGATCTCGGACTCGTAGCCGCCGAGCCACAGCCGGCCGACGGCGCCGAAGGTGACGACCTCGAGCAGGTGGATCGGGGCGGCCTTTTCGGCCTCGTTGGCGCAGATCGCGGCGTAGCCGGCGGGCATGACCTCCAGGGTGTACAGCGTCTGCTTCTCGCCGATCATGTCGCCGTGGCGCATGCGGTTTATGAGCTGCGAGTGGTAGCCCTCGATGCCGGTGATGATCTCTTCCGACAGGATCTTGGGCTTGAGGCGAGCCCCCTCGTCGACGCCCAGGTGCGACAGGATCGCCGCCCCGGCCTGCCGGACCTCGCCCTGATCGAACGAGTGGACCTCGAGCAGGCCGTAGGCGCGCTCGACGATCTGCATGCCGGGGATGACCCGCGTCGCCTTGAGGGCCACGTCGGTGACCCGGTTGATGGCGATGCCGGGGGCGATCTCGACAAACAGCGCCGCCTGCCGCTCCAGCGGCATGAACCCGGAGGCCACCGTCTGAAAGAAGCCCGTTAGCTGCGGCTGCAAGATATCGATGTAGCTGAAGGTGCGTAGTTCCATATCCGTGCTCTCCGCCGCGTGGGCGCTGCTCCTGGTCCGCGTCGGGTGGGACGCGACCCTTGCGAGTTGGCAGTCTCGGGGGATGTCGGCTGACGGCGGGGACCCTAGCACGAAGCGCGGGCCGGGCTCAATCGTCCACGCGGGTCCGGGCGGCGCCGCGCAAGCCGCGGGGCCCAGGCGGCGGTCCGGCGGGCGCCGGCGCGGCGGCGTCGTCGCGCTTTACGACCTCGGCGCGCGCGGATACGCTGCAAGGATGCAGTCTCGCTCTTATGTGCCTGGTCGGGCTGGTCGGTGTTGGGGTCGTTTTCCGTTCGCTGCGCTGCTTGCTGTCGGTGGGCTCGGCGGCGTCTGTCTCGACAGCCAGCCGGTCGCTGCGGACCCGGTGCGCATGGCGCTGACCGCCAAGGTCTCGGCCCCGGCCAAGCCCGTCCTCTCGATCGTCGCCGAAGAGCCGCTGCAGAACCTGACGATCGCGCTGGAGCCGGCCGCCCCCGAGGACGGCGGCAAGCCGAGCGGCGAGTCGGGCCTGGTCAAGTTCACCCAGAAGCAGCTCAAGGCCGGCCAGAAGGTCAGCTGGAACCTCGGCAGCGGCAAGCCGGGTGCGACCCACTGGCAGGGCATGATCCAGTGCCAGTCCGGCGGCAAGCTGTGGAAGCGCGAGGCGAGCTTCGACACCGCCGTGGCGCGCCGCCTGGAGATCGGCTTCGACCGCAACTATCACTCCGAGCACCTGGACCTCGGGCGCCGCTTCGTCGAGGTCAAGCTCTCGGCGCCCGCCGGTCGCGCCGTCATCGAGGTCTTTGCCGACGACGGCACCAAGATGGGCAGCGGCTCGGAGACCTTCGCCGGCGAGGCCCCCGGCTCCTGGCTGCGCGTCGGGTGGCAGGGGCAGACCGCCACCGCCCGCGACTCGGTGGTCCTCCGCCTGGCCCTGACCCTCTACGATAGCGACGGCAACGAGTCCAAGATCGACCTGTACCCGTGGGCGGTGTCGGTCCCCCACGAAGAGGTGAACTTCGGCACCGCATCGGCAGAGGTCGTCGAGGGCGAGCGCGGCAAGCTCGACGAGAGCCTGCGCAAGATCAACGCCGTGCTCGACCGCGTCGAGCGTACCCTCATGCAGTTCGCCGACAAGGGGATCACCGCCACCAACCCGCCGTCGCCCAAGCTGTTCGTCGTCGGCCACACCGACACCGTCGGCGGCGACGGTGACAACCTGACGCTGTCGCGCAACCGGGCGCGCGCGATCGCCGCCTACTTCCGCAGCAAGGGCTTCCGGCTGCCGGTCTTCTACGTCGGCTACGGCGAGCGCCAGCTGCGCGCCCGCACCGCCGACAACACCGACGACCCCCGCAACCGCCGCGCCGACTACACGCTGGCCCTGGAGGCGCCACCGACGCTCAACGGGACCTCCTGGCAGAAGCTGTAGCCGCTGCTGCGGCGGCCCGTCAGGCCTGGGCAGTCAGGGATGCGGAATGATCGCGGCGATCCGCCAGGTGTTCGCTTCCCGCTGCAGCAGCGCCTCCAGGTTGCCGCGCCCGTCGCGCCCTTCATAGTGGACGACCAGCTTGGCCCGCCGGCTGAACAGGCTGCCGGTGCTCGGCCCGAGCGCGCTCACCTGGCTGCCGGGGAAGGCCGGCGCGAAATGCAGCAGCGTCTGGAGCAGCCCATCGCACAGCAGCAGCTCCTGCTGCGCCGCGGTGAGGTGACCGCAGCCGGCGCGCAGCCGCAGCAGCTTCGCCGAGCTGAGGTCCCGCGCCAGCCCCTGCACCGCCGCCAGCTTCTGCGCATCGTCGCGATGGCAGCCGGCGGTGGTGGACAGCAGGATCAGCAGTGCTCCAAGGCAGATAGAGGCGAGCAGAGCGGCCATGCGCCTTGGCTAATTTCCAGTTTTCCGGTGGTATATTTTATCGCAGGATCTTCCT
>DAOMZC010001073.1:0-2585 GCA_035437965.1 Pseudomonadota bacterium | reverse complement strand
AGCGCGGTGGGCGCCGGGGTCTTGGCCTTGGCGCCGGTCGGCAGCGGCGGGGTTGCAGCGGCGGCCTCGCTCTTGGGCGTCGCCACGGCGCCGGGGACGACCGCGCCGGCCTTGCTGAGTCCGGACGGTCCCTTGGTCTCGTTCTTGACCGTCGAGTCATACTCGGCGGCGAACTTAGCCTCGTCGGGCCGCTGCTCGACGGCCGGCTGGGCGATGTCGACGACCTGTCCCTTGGCGTCCTTTTCGTTTACTTCCTTCTCGACCTTGCGCTCCTGCTGACTGGGAGTGACCGGGCGGTCGAGCTCATCGACCAGCGACTCGACGGTCAGCGGCTCGTCGCTGGTCGCCTCGCGCGCGTCGAGCCCCTCGACGATCGGCGGCAGCGCCGATGGCATGAGGCTCGCAAGCGCCCCCGACACCGACAGAAAGACCCCGACGGCGCCATGCACGAGCAGCGCCAGCGCTCCCGCGACCAGGATGCGCGTCGGGCGAGAACGCGTGCGCGTGCGGGGGCGGCTCGTGCCAGGGTTGCTCAAAAGGTCTCCCGTTCGATCCTGCCTGCAGTCTACCGCGGCGGCACCAGTTTGCGAGTCGGACGGCCCGGGCGTCTCGGGCTGCCCGGGTTAGTGGTAGTGCGGCGCGCGGCATCGTGGGCCATGGCGACACCTTAGCGCAGCTTGGTGAACTATTGAAGGCGGCGTGAAGGTGGGCTGAAGGGGGTGTCGTCTGCTGAAGGGCGCGCAGCGCCCCGTGCCCACAGGGGTAAAGGCAAGCCGCAGGCCGTGCCGGTAAAGGTAGTAGCCAAGCGGAGCGCTCCTGTCGCATACTGGAAAAAGTAGGAAAAGTGGGCGCTCCATCCCCCCAGAGGCCCCCAGAGGGTGCTCTGGGGCACTGTGGTGGGGCGCTCTTGCCAGTTCTACCTTGGGGACATGCGCCCGCCCACCGGAAGGACCTAAATACATGAAGAAGAAATCCTATTTTGCGCTGGCCTTGGCTCTCCCTTTGTCGATGAGCTGCAGCGGCGGCAACATCGGCGGCAACAACGTGGACAACGACGGCGGCACCGGCGGCCCGCCGGACTTCGCCAACTGCGTCGGCCTTGAGTGCAACGTCGATGAGTCCAAGTGCACTCCCAATAACCCCACCTCGCTCTCGGGCACCGTATACATCCCTTCCGGCACCCTGCCCCTTTACAACGCCAAGGTCTACATTCCCACCGATCCGGATCCGGCGAACCTGCCGGCGATCGCCACCGGTGTCGACCTGGCCAACGGCTCGTGCGACCGCTGCGACTCGGCGCAGACCGGCATCGCCAGCGCGGTGACGGATCTGAACGGCAACTTCACCCTCAGCCCGGTGCCCGTCGGCGTTCCCTTCCCGGTGGTCATCCGGGTCGGCAAGTGGCGCCGCGTGGTGATGGTGCCGGCGATTGGCTCGTCGTGCACCTCGACCCCGCTGTCCGCCGATCAGACCCGCCTGCCGCGCAACCAGAGCGAGGGCAACATCCCCAAGATCGCGCTCACCACCGGCAACGCGGACGCCCTTGAGTGTCTTTTGCGCGGTCCCAAGCTGGGCCTGGACGCCTCGGAGTTTACGCCCGCAACCGGCAATGGCCGGGTGAACCTGTACGCCGGCAACGGCACCGATAAGTACAACACCGGTGTCAACGGCGGCCCCACCTTCGCCGCCGCCGACCCGTGGTGGAACACCGCCGCCAACCTGGCCAAGTACGACATCGTGCTCCACTCGTGCCAGGGCGGCCAGAACATCTACCTCAACGGCGGCGCCGCCAACGCGCACGCCGCGCTGGAGAGCTACATCGGCAAGGGCGGCCGCGTGTTCGCCTCGCACTGGCACAACATCTGGATCTCCGGCGCGACGCCGGCAAGCGGGGTGCCCACGGTCGCCTCCTTCCTGAGTACCGGCGGCTTCCAGGACGACTCCGGCAACCCGATCACGGCGATCATCAACCAGAGCTTCGACAAGGGGAAGAGCCTGGCGCAGTGGCTGGTCAATGCCAACCCGCAGGGCGCGATCAAGCTCGGCGAGCTGCCGATTAAGTACTCGCGCGTCACCCTCAGGTCGCGCAATGCGGCGCTGACCACCAACTGGGCCGACTTCACCGATCCGATGGCGGCGCAGAACATGGTCGCCGCGCCGGCCTCGCAGTACTTCTCGTTCAACGCGCCGGTCGGCGCCGCGGCGGGTCAGCAGTGCGGTCAGATGGTGTTCACCGATATGCACGTCTCCGGCTCGGGCAACGCCAACGGCGACACCTCGCGTCCGACCTCGGCGGGGACCAACGCGACGCCGTTCCCGACCGGCTGCAAGAGCCCGGCGCTCAGCCCGCAGGAGCAGGCGCTCATCTTCCTGCTGTTCGATCTGACCAACTGCATCACCGTCCCCATCGGGTAGCTCCCCCCGCCCCGGGCAGGGTCCGCAGCGGGCCCTGCCGCCTCGTCCATCAGTCCATCGGCAGTCCATCGGCAGTCCATCGGCGCCAAAAAAAAAGGCCGGGGATCTCTCCCCGGCCTCTACGTCAGAGCCTGAGCCGCAAAGGCCAGGCGCTGCAGCTACCAGCGACC
>DAOMZC010001072.1:0-2592 GCA_035437965.1 Pseudomonadota bacterium | reverse complement strand
CTGCGGTCATGGAGTGAGCTGCCGCTCGGGCAAGTGCGCCACCGCGCCCGGCGGCTCGTGCGGCTCGAACTCGGACTGCGGCGGGGCGGCCTGTCGCTCGGGCAAGTGCGCCAACTCGCCCGAGGGGACGTGCGGCTCGGACTCCGACTGCGGTCAGGGAGTGAGCTGCCGCTCGGGCAAGTGCGCTTCGCGATAGCCGGTCGGGCTGCGCAGGAATGAGGAATCAGGAATCAGGAGTCCGTAATCAGGAAGCTCTGTTCCTGATTCCTCTGCAATGACCTAGTGATTCAGCTCGTGCATCGCCGCGTCGAGGCCGTGCAGGGTGAGCGGAAACATGCGCCCGGAGAGCAGCTTTCCGACCATCCCCACCGACTGGTAGTGCGGCCAGTACGCCTCGGCCAGGGGGTTCAGCCAGACCGCGTGCGGGTAGGCCGCGAGCAGCCGCTCCAGCCAGACCTGGCCGGGCTCCTCGTTCCAGTGCTCGACCGAGCCGCCGCGCTGGGCGAGCTCGTAGGGGCTCATCGCGGCGTCGCCGATGAAGATCAGCTTGTAGTCGGACGAGTAGGTGCGCAAAAGCTCGGGCACCGGCGTGCGCTCGACGTAGCGCCGCGTGTTGTCGCGCCACAGGGACTCGTAGACGCAGTTGTGAAAGTAGAAGTGATACAGGTGCTTGAACTCGCTGCGCGCGGCGGAAAACAGCTCGGCGCACGCCTGCACGTGGTCGTCCATCGAGCCGCCGATGTCCAGCAGCAGCAGCACCTTGACGGCGTTGTGGCGCTCGGGCTCCAGGTGCAGGTCGAGGTAGCCGGCGTTCCTGGCGGTGGCGGCCACCGTGCCGTCCAGATCGAGCTGGGTCGCCGCCCCCTGGCGGGCAAATCGGCGCAGCCGGCGCAGGGCGAGCTGGATGTTGCGCGTCCCGAGCTCGACCGAGTCGTCGAGGTTCCTGAACTCGCGGCGATCCCAGACCTTGACCGCGCGGCGGTGGCGCGAGCGGTCCTGGCCGATGCGGATCCCCTCGGGGTTATAGCCGTGGGCGCCAAAGGGTGAGGTCCCGGCGGTGCCGATGAAGCGGCTGCCGCCCTCGTGGCGCTCGTGCTGCTCGGCGAGGAGCTCGCGCAGGCGCTTCATCAGCGCCTCGAAGCCCCCGAGCGCCTTGATCTGGGCGAGCTCCTCGGGGCTGAGCAGCTGCTCGGCGAGCTTGCGCAGCCACTCCGCCGGGATCTCGGTCTGCGGGTCGTCGCCGAGCGCCTCGACCCCCTTGAAGGTCTCGCCAAAGACGCGATCGAACTTGTCCAGGTGCCGCTCGTCCTTGACCAGGCAAGCGCGGCTCAGATAGTAGAACTCGTCGGTGCTGTAGCCGCAGACGCCCTGCTTGAGCGCCGAGAGGAGCGTCAGGTATTCGGTGAGGGCGACCGGGACGCCGGCGCGCCGCAGCGCCAGGAAGAACGCGACGAACATGCAGCGAAGCTTACACGCAGCGCGACGGCCCGGCCGCGCCGCTAGCCGGCTTTTTTCTTCTTCTGGTACAGAAAGTAGGCACCGGCGAAAAGCCCGACGATGAACAGAGCTAAAAGGATCGGGCTGTGGGCGATGATCGACAGGAGGATGGTGATGCCCGACAGGACCAGGGCGACCGGGAACATCGCGATGCCGATGAGGAACCGCCCGGCGCTGCCGAGGAACGGCACGATGTCGAGCAGGGCATTTATCGGCCCGAAGAACAGCATCAGCCCGAACCACATCATGGCAAAGCCGACGACGCGCAGGATCCAGCCGATCGCCTTGTGCTCGGCGCGCATCTGGGCGATCGCCTGATCCCGGGTCCCGAGCTCGGCGCGGAACAGCTTGCCCTCGTCCTTGGGCAGCACGTAGGGGACGACCTGGCCGCCGTCGAGCTGGCCGAACAGGGTCACGGTGCCGCCGGGGCTTAGCGCGATGAAGCTCACCCGCGCATCGCCCACCTGGGGATCGCCGAGCGAGCCCGAGCCCTTGAACAAGTAGGTGTCGCTGGCGCGGGTGAAGCTCTGCGGCTTGCGGCGGGCGATCGCCTCGGCCTTGCGCTCGGCGTTGTCCACCGTGGCCTTGGTCACCGGCGGCAGCACGCGCTTCTTGGAGCGGCCGTGGTGCTTGCGCTTGGACTTGTCCTTCTTGCTGTGGCTCTTCTTGCTCTTGGCGGGCTTTTCCTCGTCGTCGTCGTCGCCGCTCTTGGCCTCGTCCTTGGCGGCGCCGTCGTCGGCCTTGGCGCTGTCGCCCTCACCGCCTTCCTTGGCCCCGGCGGCCGCGGCCTTGGGAGCGTCGGCGGCGGGCTCGCCGGCCGCGCCCTTGACCATGTCGTCGGTCAGCTTGAGCGTCTCGCCGCTCGGCAGCCGCAGCGCCGGATCGGCGGGGTTGAACGGGTAGCTGCCGACCATGGCCATGGTGGCGGCGAAGTGCTCGCTCTCAAGCGGCAGCGCGGGGTCCTCGTGGGCCTCGGGGCGCTCGAAGTCGGAGGGGAGCTTGGGGTTGGCCGTCCACCACTTGGCGAAGGTGATGGTCGTGGTGGTGACCTCCTTGCCGCCGAGCTGGGTCTCGGTCTTGGAGTCCTTGTTCTCC
>DAOMZC010001071.1:0-2594 GCA_035437965.1 Pseudomonadota bacterium | reverse complement strand
CGCGGCGTCGGGCCGGCGGCGCTCCTCGGCGCGCTCGGGCTGGCGGTGGCGCTCATGCTCTCTTCTCTCGACGGGATGGCGGTCGGCTTCCTGGCGGGGTCGGGGTGCCTGCTGCTGGCGGTCTCGGGGTGCGCCCTGCCGGCAGCGCTCGTCCTGGGCGCGGTGTCGCGCGGGGGAGCCGCCGCGGACGCGGTGTCCCGGGCGCTGCTCGGCGTCGCCTTGTTCAGCGGCGGCGCGGCGCTGCAGCGCGCGCTCTGCGGAGTCGCCGGCCTGCCGCACTCACTGGTCTTTCACCTTGGGCCCTTCCTGCTGGCGGTAGCCTTGTTCACCGTGCTGTTCAAGCGCGGCGCGCGCGAGCTCGCCTCGGACGCCGCCGCCACCTGAGGGCGCGCGGGTCGAAAAAGGGCTCCACCTACCAGCGCTCACTGTCTCTCAAGATCCCCCACCAGAGCCCACTGCGGCTCCGCAAAAGAATCTGTAACCGGGCTGGCCTTTCGCACGTAATGCCTTGCTGACATCTGCAAGGAGGCCCGAATGTCTGTCTCTCCCTCTTCAGAAGCGCCGGGGCGCTGCGGTCCGGCGGAGCTGTTGCGACGGGCCCGGCAGGGTGACCAGGCGGCGCTCGGCGCGCTGCTCGCTCACCACCGGGCGCGGATGCGGGCCGTGGCCCTGCGCATCTGCAAGAGTCCGGCCGATGCTGAAGATGCGGTGCAAGAGGCGAGCATCCTGGTGCTGCAGAAGCTCGGGCAGCAGCGCGCCGATACTTCCTTTTCCGGCTGGCTGCACCGCGTCACCCTGAACGCCGCGCTTTTGATCCTGCGGCAGCGCCGCCAGCAGGAGCTCGGACTGGGCAACGACTCTGCGAGCCCGTGCGGGCCGGCGCGGACTCCGGACCCCGCCGACCCCGCCGTACTCCCAGACGAGCTGTGCGAGCAGCGCCGACAGCTGCGCGCAGTGGCGGCCGCAGCGGCGCACATAAACCCGATCATGATGAAGACTCTGGAGCTGCGCGAGCTAAACGGAATGGACGGCGCCGAAGTCGCCAAGCACCTGGGAGTGAGCATCGAGGTAGTAAAGACCCGCGTCCACCGCGCCCGCGCCGCCCTGCAGGACCTGACCCGCCTGACCGGACCTGCCGCCCGGGACAAATCATATCGCTGGTTGTAACTTCCCCCGGCCCCCGAGTACTCTAATCGACGAAGATTGTGCGCCCTGCCTGCGCCCCTGGAGGGTCCTTCGCCCATGTCCGCCGACGCCATCCGTTCCCACCGCCGCGACGCCTATGAGCTCCGCAACCTCAGCCTCGGCCGCAAGCTTTTGGCCACCGCGCTCCTGTGCGGCGGGCTGACGATCTTCCTTTTGTCCTGGCTGGGCGGCATCACCCTGGTCAGCTGGACGGCCAACTCGCCGCTGATCAGCCGTTGGGGCGACGCGCTGGGCGAGGTCGCGCAGATGTATCCGCGACTGTTCGTGGCGCTGTTTGTGACCAACATCGGCTCGCTCGGACTCCTTTTTCTCGTCTCGCGCAACCTGTTCCGGCGCAGCGCGCTGCGCGTCCGGGTGCGCATCGCGGTGGGAATCCTGGCGGTGCTGGTGCTGGCGGTCCATACCTCGCTGTGGGCGCTTTTGCCGATGAACGGCGTGGCCCGCGCGCTGGCCGGTCCGGTGGGCGTGGTCACGGATCTGGTCCTCCTTTTTTATGTCGCGGTGCCGCTGTGGCAGATGTGGATCTATCAGCGCTGGAGTCCGCCCGATGGCAAAAAGCACCGGGTGGTGATCGTCGGCGGCGGCTTCGCCGGACTTTACACCGCGATGGATCTGGACAGTACTTTAGGCCACCACCCCGATCTCGAGATCCTCCTTATCGATCGCAACAACTACTTCCTATTTCCCCCGCTTTTGCCGAGCGCCGCCACCGGTACCGTCGAGTCGCGCCAGGTCACCTTCCCATTCCGCCGCATCCTTGAGACCACCAACATCGTGTTCCACATGGCCACGGTCGAGAAGATCGATCCCCACAAGCGGCTCGTGTACACCACCGCCACCGCCGACAGCAAGGTCGCCCGAGAAGTCGGCTATGACTATCTGGTCCTGTGTCCGGGCTCGACCACCCAGACCTTCGGGACGCCCGGAGTCACCGAGAACGCGATGTTCATGCGCGAGCTGGCCGACGCCATGGCGGTGCGCGATCGCGTCATCGGCTTTTTCGAGCAGGCCGCGACCTTGACCTCACGCGAGGCCAAGGAGGAGCTCCTCCGCTTCGTCATCGTCGGCGCCGGTCCCACCGGAATCGAGGTCGCGACCGAGCTGCACGACCTTATCTACCACGTACTCCTCAAGCGCTACCCGGAGGTCGACGCGAGTCTGATCGACATAGTCCTTGTGCAGTCCGGGGATCAGATCCTGCCGGGCTGGGACGCCGGGGTAGTAGGGCTGGCGCAGCGCCAGCTGGCGACGCTGCGCATTCGCCTGGTCCTCAACGCGCGCGTCGCCGCGGTGGGCGCGGATACGGTGGTCATCAAGACCGGCAGCGAGAGCCAGACCCTGCGCTCGCGCACGTGCATCTGGTGCGCCGGGGTGCAGCCGGCGCCGCT
>DAOMZC010001070.1:0-2597 GCA_035437965.1 Pseudomonadota bacterium | reverse complement strand
GACGACTCGGGGGTGATCGCGGCGAAACAGCCGTCCGCCGCGATCTCAAAGCGGACGTTGCGGGCAAAGCCGTCCGGGAGCAGCGCACAGTCGGCAAACAGCGACGCAGCGGGCGCGGTGGACATGGCCGCAGGGTAGCGCGAACGGTGCCGCGGCGTCCATCCGGCGCCGCCCGCCGGTCGCCGCAGGACCCAAGCCGTAGCAACCCGCCGCAACCCGCCGCAACCCGCCGTGATCACCCGCACTTCCGCGCCGCTTGAGTTCGCCGGGGCGGGCCAGTGATAATGGAGCAAGGATGGCACCTCTAGCTGGCCTTCGACGCACGGTGGGGCAGGTAACAGTGGGCGGGCTGTGCTGCTTGGCGGCGCTGCTGGCCCCAGAGCGACCGGTAGAGCTGCCGGCGGCGCCCCCGGCGCTGTCGGTGACCGCCCCGGCCCCGGCGACGAGCCGGACGGTCCGGCGGGCGGGGCGGCGGCCGATGCTGCAGAAGCGCCGCCTGCCGACCGATCAGGACATCCTCGACCAGGCGCACGCGGCGTACATCCGCGGCGAGCGCCAGCACGCCATCGACCTCGCCGCCGGCATCGCCGAGAAGGGCGGCGAGCTGGCCCTGCCGGCGTGGCGCTTCATCGGCCTCGCCGCCTGCAGCGTCCGCGCCTACCGCCTGGCGACGCGAGCGTTCGGCAACCTCATGTCCGTCGACGATCAGGAGGCGCTCATCCGCGCCTGCAAGTCCAACGGGCTGGCCTTCATCAACCGCGAGTTCGTCGAGCCCTAAGCTCACTTCCCCGCAATCGCTGGTTCGCAGCCCACGCTGGTCGCGGGGGTGGTCATCGCTACCTTGAGCCACCAGGGTGGGTTGGCCGTCTGCTCGGCCAGGGCGTCGCTACTGAGCGGGTGGGCTGCCGGCGGGCGGGCTTGCGGCGGCACCGGCGGGCGGCGCCGGGCGCTTGCGCGCGGGCGGGGGGTTGTCGCCGTAATAAGCATGCAGGTAGGTCGCGATGCGCACCGAGATTGGCTCGGGGACCATCGCCCCGTAGGACGAGATCATCTTTTTGACCTCGGCCTCCCACCGCTCGTGCCCGAGCGGCGGCTGCATCGAGATGTACGTGGTGCTGTGGCAGCCGACGCAGTACACCTCGACCAGCCGGCGGTCGTCCTGGGTCCCGTCCTGCAGCGCCGGGGTGTGCTGCGGGAAGTCGGCGACCGCGTAGACCGAGCCCTCGCTGGGTAACCGCGGCAGCGGCTGGCGCAGGAGGCCCAGCTCGGGCATGTGCAGGGCCGGCTCGTCGGCCGCCGGCTTCTCGGGGGCCGCGGCCACCGCGAGATCGCTGGTCGGGGCGGGCGTGACGGGCGCGGGCGGCGGCTGCGGACAGCCGGCCAGCAGGACGGACAGCGCCGCCAGCCGGCGCGCCCAGACGGGCAGCAGGCGAGGGTGGTTAGTCGGCGGGGCCAATGACCACCTCCTGGCGCTCGATGCGGTTCCACATATAGCCGCTCGGGTTCCACAGCGGCTCATCGAGCTGCGTGTTGCCTTTCTTGTCGGTGGCGCGCACGCGCAGGGCCATCCGGCCGGGCTTGTCCGGGGTGAAGTGGGCGGTGAACGGGCGGAAGGCGTAGCGGCCCAGATCCTCGCCGAGCTGCGCCGCCTTCCAGGTGGCCCCGTCATCGGTCGAGACCTCGACGCGGACTATGTGGTCATGGCCGGAGAAGGCGATGCCGCGCGCGGTCACCGGCAGGCCGACCGGGAGCTTGCTCTCCCCATCGGGAGTGACCAGGAACGAGCGCACCGGCATGCGGCTGATCGGCTCGGTCGGCACGCCGCCTTTTTTCTGCTCTTCGGGGGTGATGCTGCCGCGCGGGCGCGACGGGATGCGGTAGGCGACCTTCATCCAGAAGTTCTCGTCGGGCTTGTCCAGGACGGTGAGCGACTCCAGGGCCTTGACCCAGTAGGTCGAGAAGTACCCCGGCACCACCAGCCGTAGCGGGAAGCCGTTGAGCAGCGGCAGCGGCTCGCCATTCATCGCGTAGGCCAGCACCGCCTCGTCGAGCGCCGCCGCCTCGCCCTTCAGATCCAGCGACTTGAGGTAGCGCGCCGACGCCGAGCCCTCGGGCCCGCCGCCGCGGTCAAGGCCCAGGAACTGCAGCGCCACCGCCCCGGCCTGCACCCCGGCGCGGGCAAGCAGCTCGCGCAGCCGCACCCCCGTCCACTGCGCGCAGCCCATGGCGCCGTTGCCCCACTGCGAGCCCGGCACCCGCGGCGACAGCCGGCTGCGGCTGTTGCCCGAGCACTGGTTCACCGCCGCCACCGTGACCGGGCGGAACTCGCGCAGGAGCTCGGCGTACGACAGCGCCAGCGGCCGGTGCACCTTGCCCTCGACGCGCAGCCGCCACGAGTGCAGATCCACTGCGCGCGGGTGCTGGCCGAGGTGCCAGCGGACAAAGAACGCCGAGGCCGGGGTCAGCGCGGTCAGGAAGTAGTGGCGCGGCGTCTCCAGCTGCACCGGCCGATCGGCGACCTGGATGAGCGGCACCTTCTGCGGCAGCGTCACCAGCGGCCCGATCGAGTTCCAGTACGGGTTCGGGGTCGCCAGGTA
>DAOMZC010001069.1:0-2608 GCA_035437965.1 Pseudomonadota bacterium | reverse complement strand
CGCGGTCCCCGATGGCGCGACCGCATGGCTGCCTTCACTCTGTGGCCGCGCCCGCGCCGGCCATCCCCACGCGGGCTTCGCGCGACGCGCTGCCGAGATCGCGCACGCCTGGTCGCGCAGCCCGTACTGGATGGTGCGCGATGGCGCGCCCGGCCCGGACGTCGCGCCGCTTGAGGTCGCACGCCGCCGGGGAGCTCCGGTGCGCATCGATGTCGCGGCGCAGATCGCTGCCTGGGACGGCCAGGACAGCTCGCGTGCCGCGCGGATCACCATGTGGTGCGACACCGCGCTACGGTCGCTCGCGTCCGGCGACGCTCTTGCGATCTTGCGCGCCGTGGTCGCCCTCGACAACGCCGCCGCCGCAATCGCGGCCAACGGTTCCTGGTGGTCGCCGCCGCTGCCGTGGGTCGATCACGTCCTTGCCTGCGCGTGGGACGGCGACGATGGCCCTCCTGCCGAGCCGACCCTCGAGCTGGACGTGCACACGCTCACGAAGTTTTATGCTGCGATGGCGCAAGCCGCTGCGCTGTCGCCGCCCCTTGAGCGGATCGCCGCGTACGCTGCCGCGGAAGCGCTCGCCGCCGGCTCGTTCATCCTGGCGCGCGAGGCTCGCGACAGGGCGCTCGCGGCGCGCTCCACGCTCGGAGCGGCCGGCGACTTCGAGCCCTGCGCGGTCGCGCTGCTCGATGAGCTACCGCCGCCGCTCGCGCTCGATCCGGACGGCAACGAACTCGCGATGACTGCGTGGCTCGCCAACGCGGTCGCGTGGCTGCGCTATGAGGCCGGCGACCTCGAAGTCGCCGCACCACTCGCCGAGCGCGCCCTCGCCTGCTCCGCGCACGACAACGAGAACGTGATCGACACCTGGGTGCGGGTCCAGCTCGGCCTGGGCAACCTGGACGGCGCGTACGAGGCAGTCGCGCGGCTCGTGCGCGCGAAGCCGGAGTCGAACCAGGGGATCGTCGCCGACCTCGTGGCGTCGCCGGCTTATCTCGCGTGGCGCTCCCGTGCCTCGGTAGTACATCCGAAGGAGTAGTGACAACGGAAATGACCTACGCGAGCTTCTCGCGATGGATTTCGTTCCAATCGGCGTCGGTGAGCGCGACACTGGAGAGTCCTCGCGCCGCTCCGGCAGCTGCCGAAGCGGTCGTGCGCTGACTTCAGGCTGCTCAGCGCGGCCCAGGCCAAGGCGCCCCCTCGGGCTGCAGCAGAGAAACCGGATACACGGCTCCCCCCTGGGCAACATACTCGAAGATGTCCCGCACTTCCTGCCCACGCAGCGGGTAGCGATGCAGCTCGTCCAGCGTCACCCACTGGGCACCCAGGGTATCCCCGTCCGGCGCGCTCTTGGGCGGCGTGTCGTCCCGCGGATGTCCGAGAAAAAAGACCCGGCAGCGTACGACACCGTCCGGCATCGGCGTGTGCTCGATTCGCAGAATGCCTGAGATATCGATCGCCACGCCGGTCTCTTCCAGCGTCTCACGCCGGGCTGCGTCCACCAGGCGCTCACCGGGCTCGACGCGACCTGCAGGCAGGTAGAAAAGCTGGCCGTGCTTGCTCTCATGCACAAGCAAGAACCGGTGGCCCAGCCGGACTACGACCAGAGCGAAGAAGTAGGTTGGCAGTGGGTGGCGCGGCATCGCAGAACCCAGATTATATACTACAGACCTCCGGCTGTGTCATAGACGGTACGAGGGCAGCTACTCGTACTTCATATTCGTCAGGTCCTCGATGAGTCCCGGCCCCGTGGGATTCCAGCCCAGCGCCTTGCGCGTCCACTCTCATCACCGGCTCGCGCTCCGCGGACCCGCAGCAGAGTCCCCGCCCACGCCGCGGCCCTGCGGCGCGCTTATGACCGCATCGCCATCTTTCAATATGGCGCGAAAGATCGGGAGCATGAGATCGCCCGGCAGGGGCGGGGCGCTCGCGAGCACCACGGCAACCCAGGAGGACTGCTCGCGCCACGAGTCCGGATCGGCGTACACCGCAGCCGCGAGCTCCTGCGTGGCGGCCGCGAAACGCTCCGCCTCACCGGCAAACCAGGCTCCCGCACACAGCTCATCCAGATCAAGCAGCATATCGCGCCTGTCTTGTTCATCATATTCGCCGGGAGACTCCAAGAGCTGTTCGGTGATGTCGGCTGCCGCCGCTGGCTCCGGCAGGCGCGCGCGTAGCGTTCCGTCCACGCGCAGCGCGTGGGCCTTGGCCAAGACCTCTTGCTCCGCCAAAGATGCCGCCCCAGCTGTGGCGACGTAGCGTTCGAGCAACCCAGCGAGCGCCGCTACCTCGAAATAGTCATCGCGTCCGGCTTCGGCATCGGCAAGCGCAGACACAAGGTGTTCAACCAGGAGTTCGCGATCCGTCATGACCGGCGCATAAGACCTCGCCGACCTTGCGCTTGTCAATTCTACGCGTCTGCAGGCGCCGCGTGCGCGTCCTGCACGAATACAGCGCGCCCAACCCGATCGTTCCGTTCCGCAGTGAAGTCCCTGGTTTGCAAGCCCTTCGCCCCGTCGCGGAACGGTCTTCCTGGTTTCTCGCTCGATCGTTAAATTGTCAGGCTAAATGTAACGATCGCAAGAAGTGCCCGATATAGCGTTCCGCGGCG
>DAOMZC010001068.1:0-2609 GCA_035437965.1 Pseudomonadota bacterium | reverse complement strand
ACGTACTTGAGGTCGCGGCGGGGCGCACCACGAAATCCCCGCTGCGACCGCCCAGCCCAAGGAGCAGGACCCGGACGCCATGATTGACTATGACGCGCATCGCTGGCGCGATCACTTCTTCGATATCCGCGGGTCCATGGTGCGCGACATCATGTACCGGGTCCTTTCTTGTCTGCTCCTCGCCGCGGTCGTCACCTTCGTCGACAAGTTCTACGTGCGCCTGGGGATCTCCGACAAGGGGCACACGCTGGTCAGCGTGGCGCTCGGGCTGCTCCTCGTGTTTCGCACCAACGCCGCTTATGACCGCTTCTGGGAGGGGCGCAAGCTGTGGGGAGCGATGGTCAACACCAGCCGCAACCTGGCCCGCGCCGCCTCGGTGCTCCTTGTGGAGCGGCCCGCGCTGGTGCGACGCCTGCTGCTGCTCACCATCGCTTTTTCCTACGCCACCATGCAGCGCCTGCGCAACCTGCCGGGGCTGGGTCCGCTGGACGCGACCTTCGCCGCGGAGCTCGGCGCTGAAGATCCGGCGCTGCGGGCCGAGCTGCAGGCGGCCCCGCACCTGCCGCTGGCCATCGCCGTGCAGCTGAGCACGGGTCTCAAGGAGGCGCACGCGGCGGGGCTCCTAAACGACTACCAGCACATGACGGTCGATCAGAACGTCCAGCTCCTGATCGATCACATCGGCGGCTGCGAGCGGATCAGCCGCACTCCCTTGCCGTTCGCCTACGTCGTGCACCTGCGCCGCGCGCTGCTCATCTACTGTTACAGCTTGCCGTTTGTCCTGCTGCCGGTGTTCGGCTGGGGGACGATCGTGGTGACGCTCCTATTAAGCTATGTGCTGCTCGGTATCGAAGAGATCGGCGTCGAGATCTCCGATCCGTTCGGCACCGACGACAATGATCTGCCGCTTGAGGCCGTGTGCGCGACTATCGACTCCAACCTCCGCGCGCTCCTGCCGGCGCCCGGCCCGAGCGCGAAAATCGAGTAAGCTACGCCCATGATTGATAAATTCCTTCACGGTCATAAAGAGTTCTTGAGCAGCTACTGCCCCACCGAGAGGCCGCATCTGGAGAGCCTGGCAAAGCGGGCGCAGAGTCCAGGCGCTCTGTACATCGGCTGCTCGGACTCCCGCGTGGTGCCCGAGCTGCTCACGCAGTCGGCGCCGGGCGAGCTGTTCGTGGTGCGCAATGTCGCCAACCTCGTGCCGCCGCTCGTCCACGCCGATGCCAGCGTCGGCGCGGCGCTGGAGTACGCGGTGGTGCACCTGAAGGTGCCCAACGTCATCGTCTGCGGGCACTACGGCTGCGGCGGGGTGCGCGCCGCGCTCGGCGGCCTGGGGGGCCTCACTTCCGACGAGGAGTCGCTGAAGGAGTGGCTCGATCAGGTGACGCCGCTCGCCGCGCGGGCGCGCGAGCGAGACCTCACCCCCGACGAGGAGCTGCGCTGGGCGGTCGAGGAGAACGTGCTCGTGCAGCTCGACAACCTGCTGACGTTTCCGGCGCTCAAGCGGCGCCTGGATGCGGGCGACTTGAAGCTGCACGGCTGGATCTACGACATGGGACAGGTCAGCTTGACCGTCTACGATGCCTGCGAAGACCGCTTTGTTCCGGCAGTGAACTAGGTCAATAAAGGCGCTTTAACCATTTGTCGGAACTGGGGGGACCTTATCGTCAATGTGGGGGGCTTGTGCTCTTGATCACAAGAACACAAAGCGGATATGAGATGTGCATCACAAAGTGAACCTACTTTACAAAAGCTGACGGCGGCAAGAGCGTCCTCAGCTGAGCAGTAAAGGACCAAAGCCGAGTGATTATGCGTATTTAAGCAATTCGGCAAAGCGCGCAAAAAATTCGCACTTTTGTTTCTGCCGTTCTGGCTGAATTGACAGCTTCAAAGCTACTTTTGTTCTTGCTTATTAATATGTGGTTTGTGTTACTGTGTTGATGTCTGAGTAATTCAATCTGGAGCTTTCCATGAAAACACGACCATTGGCATTGGCTATTGTGCCGACTTTTTTGCTGATTTTGGTGGGCGGCGTCGGCCTTGGCACTGGCTGCGATTCATCAACTGTTCTTAGCGGTACCTCGCCGCCCACCGAAGATATGGCGGGGGCCGACCTCGCCAACCCGGGCGGCGGCTGCGGCCTGGTGACCTGCCAGTCGGCCAATGCCACCTGCGGCCTGATCGGCGACGGCTGCGGCGGCACCATCGACTGCGGCAGCTGCGCCTCGCCGGCGACCTGCGGCGGCGGCGGCGTGCAGTTCCAGTGCGGCGGCACCAGCGCCTGTACGCCGATCAGCGCGGCGCAGGCGTGCAGCGCCCTCGGCGCGAACTGCGGTGAGGCTTCCGATGGCTGCGGCTCGACGGTGAGCTGCGGCAGCTGCGCCGCCGGCGAGACCTGCGGCGGCGGCGGCAAGGCGTTCCAGTGCGGCAGCGGCGGCGGCGGCACCTGTACTCCGCTCACCTGCGCCATGCTCGGCTCGAACTGCGGCACCATCGGCGACGGCTGCGGCGGCACCCTCAGCTGCGGCACCTGCGCCACCGGCATGTCGTGCGGCGCCGGCGGCGTCGCCGGTGTCTGCGGCGCGACCACCTGCACCCCGCGCACC
>DAOMZC010001067.1:0-2611 GCA_035437965.1 Pseudomonadota bacterium | reverse complement strand
CGGGTCTGCCGCAGGGCTCTCCTCGCCGGCATCCGGGGGGAACGCCGCGACGAGGCTTGCGTGGAGCGCGGGCGCGAGCATCGCCAGCGGGGGCGCCGTCGGCAGCGCC
Organism: Pseudomonadota bacterium; assembly: GCA_035437965.1. GTDB lineage: Bacteria > Myxococcota_A > Polyangia > Palsa-1104 > JAEUJZ01 > CALFML01. The sequence continues at coordinate 2,502 of DAOMZC010001067.1, read as the reverse complement.
GCGGCCCAGCGCGGCAGCAAGCCGAGCGAAAAGAGCGCGGCGAGGCTCCCGAGGAGGCCCGCGCGCTCGTCCTCATTGCGCCAGCAGGAGGGCAGGGCGCTCGACTCGGACTTCATCGCTGCGAGGGTCTGCTCGATCGACTTGAGCAGGACGGGGTGCGGGCTCAGCTCCAGAAAGACCGTCGGCGCTTCGCTGGCCAGCGTCTCGATGGCCTGACGGAAGCGCACCGGCGCGCGGAGGTTTCTCGCCCAGTACGCCGCCTGACACTCGGGACCCTGGAGCCACGCCTCTTCGACCGTCGAGCGGAACCTCACCCTGGCGGGCCGCGGGGAGAGCCCCCCCAGGCGCTCCTGAAGCGGCGCGAGGAGCGGCTCCACATGCGGGCTGTGCGAGGCGTAGTCGATCGCGACCCGCTGCGGCTGCACCCCCTGCTGCAAGAGCTGCGCCTCGGCGCGCGCGAGCGCGTCCAAGCTCCCCGCGAGCACCACCGAGCGCGGACTGTTGAAGCCAGCAACGAAGAGCCCACAAGCCGAGGCGAGGGCGTCCAGCGCCGGCGTCCCCGGGTCCACCGGAACCATCATCATTCCCCCCCGCCCCGAGGCGTGCTCGCGCGCCAGCCGGCTGCGCTCACAGACGACCCGCAGGGCATCGTCCAGCGAAAGCACGCCCGCCAGAAAGGCCGCCGCCACCTCGCCCTGACTGTGCCCCACGACCGCCTCGGGAGAGAGCCCGAAGGAGCGCCACAGCGCCCCCAGCGCCACCTGAATCGCGAAGAGCACGGGCTGCAGGACATCCACCTCGGAGAGCCGCGACCGGCGCTCATCGGCCAGGAGCTCCGCGACGATCGACCAGCCGTGGCGCGCCCGCACGATGCGATCGCAGGCCGCGATCTCGTCGGCAAAGACGGGCTCCTGCGCCAGCAGCGAGCGCCCCATGCCCAGCCACTGCGCCCCCTGTCCCGGGCAGACCAGGACCAGCCGCCGGCGCGCCGGAGCCCTGGGCGCAGGCGCCTCGGACAAGAGGCGAGTCAGGGCCGCGACCAGCTCCTCCGGGGAGCGGCCTTGCGCCACCGCCCGGCAGGAGCCTTGGGCGTGGGCCGCCAGCGCGCGGCACAGGGCGGCGGCCTCCTCCCAGCCTGCGCATTGCGTGACCAGGTCCAGGGCGGCCAGCGTGCGGCGCCGCAGCGCTAACGGGGTCTCGGCGGCGAGGGGGAGAAGCAGCGCGCGGCTCCGCGGGGCGGCTTCGAGCACGACGTGGCAGTTGGTGCCGCCGAAGCCGAACGCGCTGACCCCGGCGCGCGCGGGCTCGGAACCGGGGGGCCAGCGTTCAAGCGCGGTCTGCACCTTGAGTCCGAGGGCCGCGAAGGGGATCCGCGGGTTTGGTCGCTCGAAATGGAGGCTTGCCGGCAGGGCTCCGTAGTGCAGCGCCAGCGCGACCTTGATGAGCCCCGTCACGCCCGCGGCGGCTTCGAGGTGCCCGAGGTTGGTCTTCACCGAGCCGATGCGCAGCGGGCGCTTTGGGTCGCGGTCGCGGCCCAGCACGGCGCCGAGCGCTCCGGCCTCGATGGGATCGCCCAGGGCGGTACCCGGACCGTGGGCCTCCACGTACTGAATCGTCGTCGGCTGGACGCCGGCGCGGGCACAGGCGGCGCGCAAGACCGCCTCCTGCGCCGCGGGGTTGGGAGCGGTGAGGCCGTTGGAGAATCCGTCGTTGTTGGTCGCGCTCCCGAGGATGAGGCAGTAGATGCGATCCCCGTCGGCGAGGGCGTGGTGGAGGGGCTTCAGCACGACGACGCCTCCGCCCTCGCCGCGCACGTAGCCGCTGGCGTCGGCGTCGAAGGCGCGGCACTGCCCGGCGGGGTTCAGGGCGCCAAAGCGGGTCATCGCGACCGTGCTCTCGGGGGAGGCCATCAGGTGCACGCCGCCGACGAGCGCGGTGGTGACCTCGCCCAGGCGCAGGCTCTGGCAGGCCAGGTGGAGCGCGACCAGTGAGGACGAGCAGGCGGTGTTCACCGTCAGGCTGGACCCCTGGAGGCCGAGCGCGTAGGAGATCCGGGCGGAGATGATCGAGGTGTCCTGACCGGTGGCGGTGTGCGACTCGATGGCGCTGGCGTCGCCGGCGATGAGTCGGACGTAGTCGCTCCCCATGGCGCCGAGGAAGACCCCGACCTCGCGCCCGCGCAGGGCGGCGGGGTTGATGCCGGCGTCTTCGAGCGCCTCCCAGGCGAGCTCCAGGCTCAGGCGCTGCTGCGGATCCATCTGCCGGGCCTCCTTTGGGGAGATGCCGAAGAAGGCCGCGTCGAAGGTGTCGATCGCCTCGAGAAAGCCCCCCCAGCGGGCATTCATCTTCCCCGGCGCGTCGGGATCCGCGTCGACCCAGGCGTCGGCGTCCCAGCGCTCCTTGGGGACCTCGCGGATGGCGCTCCGCCATTCACAAAGGAGTGTCCAGAACTCCTCCGGGGAGCCTACGCACCCGGGCAGCCTGCACCCGATGCCGACAAGG
>DAOMZC010001066.1:0-2612 GCA_035437965.1 Pseudomonadota bacterium | reverse complement strand
CGCCCAGCGCGCTCGCGCCGCACCTCCGCCGCGTGCTCAAGGAGACGCTCTTCTACGTGGTGCCGCGCATCTCGCCCGACGGTGCGGAGGCCGTGCTGAAGACGGCGCGCTACGTGCGCTCGGTACCGCGCGACACGCGCCTGCACGGGGGGGCGGCGCGCTGGGTCGCCGGCGACGTCGACGGTGACGGGCTCGCCCTCTCGATGCGCAAGGAGGACCCGACGGGCGACTACGTCGCGTGTCCGGGCGCGCCGCAGGTGATGGTGCCGCGCACGATCGACGACGCGCCGCCCTACTACCGGCTCTACCCCGAGGGCCACATCGACGGCTTCGACGGCGACACCATCCCCGCGCCGCACTACCTCGGCGACAACTACCCCGACCTCAACCGCAACTTCCCCTTCCACTGGCGCACCGCGCGCGAGCAGATCGGTGCGGGCGACTACCCGGGCAGCGAGCCGGAGACGCGCGCGATCCTCGAGGCCGCCATCGCGCGACCGAACGTGTTCGTGTGGCTGAACCTGCACACGTTCGGCGGCTGCTTCATCCGCCCGCCGGGCGACACGCCCGACGAGAAGATGAGCCCCTTCGATCTCGGCGTGTACAAGCAGGTCGGCGCGTGGGCCGAGTCCCTGACCGGGTATCCGATGGTCAGCGGCTACGACGAGTTCCTCTACGAGCCCGGCAAGCCGCTCTACGGCGCGCTCTCCGAGTGGGCGTACGAGCACCGCGGCGCGCTCAGCTACGTCTGCGAGCTCTGGGATCTCTTCCCGCGCCTCGGCATGAAGCCGACGAAGAAGTTCGTGGAGCGCTACACCTCGCTGCGCCGCGAGGACTGCGTGGCGCTCGCGAAGTGGGACGCCGAGCACAACCGCTCGCGCCTCTTCGTGCCCTGGGCTCGTCGCGCTGCAGCGGCTGGATCTGAGCCGCAACCAGCTGCGCGCCGCCGACGGGATCGCCGGGCTGCCGGCGCTGCAGCGGCTGCGGCTGGCCAATAACTCGCTCACCTCGGTGGCCGGGCTGCGCGAGCTGCCGGCGCTGACCGAGCTGGAGCTCGCCGACAACGAGCTTACCGACCTGGCTCCGCTCGCCGCGCTGCCCGCCCTGACCACCCTGGATGTCAGCAATAACCCGCTAAAAGCGCTGCCGAGCCCGCTCCCCGCCCGCTGGCAGGTGAAGAGCGACGTCGAGGCCGCGCCCGCCCCGCCGCGTCCGACGCCGCCGGGGTATCCGGCGAACTGGGTGGGTCAGCCGCCCAAGGGCAAAGGCAAGTACGACAAGCTGGTGATCGACGGGACCCTCCGCTCGGGCGCCTTCCTGGTCACCATCACCGCGCAGTCGCTGAGCGGCGTCGTGCGGCCGTGGAACCTGTGGGGCAGCGCCGACAGCCATGGCCGGGATACGACCCTGGAGCTGACGGTGACCAAGGGCCGCGTGCGCGCTTACCTCAAGTACCTGCCGGCGTCCGACAAGTTCGCCAAGACGACCGACGGCTTCATCTTCGCCGAGGCCGAGCCGGGCAAGCCGAGCAAGATCATGGGGTTCCTCGAGTACTCGCGCGGCGGCTTCGCCGAAGACGGCAAGGAGTACGACCTGTACCTGGAGACGGTGGACGGCCCCGCCGAGGGCGTCACCGTCAAGCTGTCGCGCTAGCCGGCGGGCGCGGGCGGCCCGCTCAGCCCAGGTTCAGCGCCGCCTTGACCACCTTGCCCTGGGTGATCTCGACATCGAGCACCGACTGGCTCACCCCCACCGCCACGCCCAGCGTCTTGCCCACCGCGCCGAGCGTGTCGGCGAACGCGATGTCGCCGCCGGCGCCGCCCTGCCCGGTCTGCGAGCTTATGTCCTGGCCCTCGTACTCGATCCCCTTGAGCTCGACGCCGCCGACAAGCGAGCTGCGGATGCGGCTGCCGATGATCACGCTGCAGTGGTGATTGCCGTGGTGATCTCGGCCGTTGGGGTCGCGCACCTTGCGCGATAGCGTCCGGCCAAAGACGTTCTGGGCAACGAACGTCACCCGATCCTGCAGCCCGAACTGGCGCAGCCGGCTCATGAGGTTGGTGATTGCCTCGACGCTCGCCACGGTCTCGGTCGTCTCGGTGGCGAGGCCGCTGTCCGAGTGGTTGTCGCCGCCCCAGCTGTAGCTCATGGTCACTACCGGCGCGACGTTCATCTTGATGAGCACCGCGGCGGTGATATTAAGGTCGCTGCGCGAGCTCCCCTTTACCTGCGACAGGCTGTCGAGGAGCAGCGCCGACAGCGACCGCGCCTGCGCCTGCGACTGCGCGTGCTCGTCGAGCAGCGCCCGCTGGGCCGCGGTGCCGTCCTTCTTGAACAGCGCGTTCAGGCGATCCATATCGGCATCGCGCAGCCGCTGCAGCCGCTGCAGCGGCGTGCTCGGCCCGCTGAGCAGCGCGCTTAGATCGGGCGGGCTCAAGATCGGCAGCACCCGCCCCTGATAGGTGATGAGGTTCGGGCTTATCACCGCCGGCTCGGTCTGGATCGTTCCCAGGCACGGCGCGGGGTTCTTGGCGAGCAGCGAGATCAGCATCTCCTGCCGCCGTACCGCGGCCATCAGCCGGAGCACCTTGGGGTGGTTGCCGTGGTTGATG
>DAOMZC010001065.1:0-2612 GCA_035437965.1 Pseudomonadota bacterium | reverse complement strand
GTCGACGCTGAGCAGCGCCCCGCCGTCGCCCTGCACGGTGACCTCGCAGCCGACCTCGTGCGGGGACTGGAGCAGCTGCAGGGCGTCGGCGCGCAGCTCCGGGTCGGCCTCGTCCTGCGTCGCCTCGAGGTAGCGCCGGTATAGATCGAAGGCGGCGGCCGAGCGCTGCTGCTCCTGGGCGACCTTGCCGAGAAAGTACAGCAGCACCGGCTTGGGGCTGTAGCGGAACGCGTCCTCGAACGCCTTGAGCGCCGTCGGAACGTCCTTGCGCTCGAGCGCCTCGCGGCCCTGGTTGAGCCAGGACTGAAAGCGCTTGTCACCAACGGTGGAGGGGACTGGCAGGGCGGGCCTCGGGGCCAGCCCCGGCGCCGCGGGGCGCGGCTGCGCCCACGCCGCGGTCGACGAGCAGAGTAGCAGCAGAGTCAATATGGCGGTTCGCACGGGCATCGCTCCCAAAGCATGGCGCGGCTACGGTGGCGCGCCTTTACAAAGCTCGACTACGACCTTCCCACCCTCGCGCACCCGGACGACCCGCGGCGCCACGGCCCCGCCCGGGGTCCGCGCCCCGCCCGAAAGTCCAGACTCCTGGCCGATCTGGTGCTCGCCGGCGTGGACCCACAGCACCGTGCGCAGGCAGCGGCCGTGATCTTCCTTGGTGATCTCGATGCGGCCCAGGCGCTGGCTGAGCCGCGTCACCGCCGCGTTGGCCGCCGCCGTCTGCTCGGGCTTGCGCTGGCCCTCGGGGGTCGCCAGCAGGCGCTGGTACTCGGTCATCGCCTCGAGCCAGCGGCCCAGGCCCTCGTAGACCCGGGCCTGCTGGTAGGCGAGCTCGATGTGCGCCGCCCGGCTGACCCGCCCGCGCTGCGCCAGCGACTTCACCAGATCCAGCAGGTGCTGCGCCCGCGCGTACTCGTGGCGCCCGGCCGCCTCGCCGGCCTCACCGAGCAGCTGATCGGCGTAGGTCGCCGAGATCTGCACCACCACGGTGGCGCCCGGGGTGATCTCGACCTCGCGCACGCCACCGGCGAACTTGACGCGGTGCGGCCCGGGGCTCAGCGCGATCTCGGCGGTCGCCGGCGACAGGACCTGCAGCGGGCGGCGATCGATCTGGAAGCGCACTTTCTCCTCGCCCTCGAGCTTGAGGAAGCCGCGCGCGGTGTTGGCCTCGCCGTCTTCGCTGTCGCCGTCGGCCACCTCCTGATCGAGCGGCGGCGCCGCCTGATCGACGACGGTCCCCAGATCGGGCGGCGCGACGACCGGGGCCGGCTCGTGGCCCTTGTGGGACAGCGCGGCCGCCAGGGCGCCGGCGCGCGCCCGGACGCTCACGTCAGGATCGCCGAGCAGGCTATAGATGAGCGACAGCGAGGCATCGCTCGGCGCGCTCTTGTGCAGGGCGAACGCGACCTCGACCACCCGCCGACGCAGCGTCGGACTGGAGTCAAACCGCGCCTTCTGCAAGAGCGGCAGCGCCTCGGCCGGCGGCAGATCGGCGGCGACATCGAGCAGCGCCAGGCTGGTCGGCAGATCGCCGCGACCGAGCAGCTCGCCAAAGCCCGCCGGCGGCGAGACCGCCTCCCCCATCTTCTTGAGCAGCCCGTAGGCGATGACGCTCTCCGGACCGCCCTGCCCCAGCGCCTCGCGCAGCACCGGCGCCGCCGCCCGCACCTTCTGCGTCGCCAGCCGCCGCGCCGCGGCGAAGCGCACGATCTGCGCCTGATCGCCCAGGGCGTCGACCAGCAGCGGATCGCCGGCCGGCACCGTCTCGACGACCAGCTGGCGAGTGGTGGCATCGGGTTCGCTGAGGGCCTGGCGCAGCCGCTCGTGCTGGCTCTCGTCGCCGAGCTGGAGCAGGGTCCCGCACGCCACCAGCTGATCGTTGGGGCTGCCGGTCTCGGTCAGCTCGCGCAGCCGCGCGTTGAGCTCTTCGTCGACGGCGCCGCTGCGGCCGATGGCGTCGACGATGCGGCCGATGGCGCGCATGCCGGCCAGCCGCACCTCGGGCTCGGCGTCGTTGAGCGAGGTACGCAGCGCCAGCACCGCCCCGCGCAGCCGCTTGCGGCCCAGGGCCACCGCGGCGCTGCGGCGCACCGCCTGCTGCGGATCGGCAAGAGCCCGGCTGAGCAGCGGGACCGCCTGATCGCTGTCGATGTCCCCCAGGACCGCGGTGGCCGACTCGCGGACCAGCCAGCTGTCGTGGCCCAGGGCCGCCTGCGCCCAGCCCAGGCTCTGCTTGGCGATCTGATCGGGATCGCCGCCGGCGATCTGCAGGATCGCCCCCGCCGCCGACTGGCGCAGCACCTGCGAGGCCTGCTGCTCGTCGAGGATCCGGGTAAGCAGCAGCGCCCCCTGGCGCCGACCGCAGGCCGCAACGCCCTCGATCGCCACCTGCCGCGCCGCCAGCGGTTCTTTTTCGTCGGTAGCCACCCGCAAGAGCCGCGGGAACCCCGAGGCGTCGCCGACCTTGGCCAGCATCAGCGACGCCAGCAGCTGCTGCGGCCCCGGCGTGCGCGCCGCCTGCCCGAGCACCGTCAGCGCCCGCTCATCGCCGATGCGGGCGAGGTTGGCGGCGGCCGAGATGCGGTTGAGCCGCTGCAGGTGCACCGGATCGCGGA
>DAOMZC010001064.1:0-2616 GCA_035437965.1 Pseudomonadota bacterium | reverse complement strand
CGGGAGGCGCTGCGGCCGCTGGCCGACTCGCTGCACGAGCTCAAGCCGCGGCGCTTTGCCCGCGCCGTCGCGCGCGGGCTGCACCTGCGCGGCGCCGAAGGCGAGCCGCCGCCGGCTGCGGAAGCCGAGGCCGCCGTGGATCCTGTGGACTAGACCTGCCTGAAACCGAACCGAACCGCCGAAGGAGGCGCTGGGACGATGACGCTGCTCGCTGGAGATCTGGGGGGAACCAAGACCTTGCTTTCGCTGTGCGACGATCGCGGGACGCCGCTTTACACCCAGCGGGTGTCGAGCAGCGCCTACAGCGGCCTCGCCGAGATGGTGGAGGCGTTTCTGCGCGAGCCCGACGCCCGCGCCTTGCCGGTGCCGACCCGCGCCGCCTTCGGGGTGGCCGGTCCGGTCGAGTCGCTGGCGGCGCCCGCCGGCCAGGCCACCGGTGACGGCGAGCAGCGCGCCCGCATCACCAACCTGCACTACAGCATCGAGACCGCCGAGCTGCGCAGCCGCTGCGGCTTCGCCCGGGTGCGGCTGGTCAACGACTTCTACGCCGTGGCCGCCGCGATCGCCGTCGCGGCGACGCCGGGGGCCGATGCCAGCGCCTTCGACCTCTTGCCGCTCAACCCGGCCGGCCACGCCGACCCGAGCGGCACGGTGGCGATCCTCGGGGCCGGCACCGGCATGGGGCAGGCGCTGATTGCCCGCGGCCCCGCCGGACCCTACATCATCCCCACCGAAGGCGGGCACGCCGACTTCTCGCCGCGCGACGCCGAGGAGATCGAGCTCCTGCGCTTCCTCCTGCAGCGCCACCCCGAGCACGTGAGCGTCGAGCGGGTCCTGTGCGGCGCCGGCCTCCTGTCGCTGTACGAGTTCTACGCGGCGCGCGATCCGGCGGCGCAGCAGCCGCAGATCCATGACGCGCTGCTGGCCGCCCGCAGCGAGGCCCCGGCGCTCATCTCGCAGCACGCCCTGGCCGGGGACGACGCGCTGTGCGGCCTGGCGCTGCAGCGCTTTGTGATGCTGTACGGGGCCGAGGCGGGCAACCTCGCCCTCAAGTGCCTGGCCACCGGCGGCGTGTACCTGGCCGGCGGCATCGCGGCCAAGATCCTGCCGCGCATGACCGACGGGGTCTTCCTGCACAACTTCACCCGCAAGGGCCGCTTCGGAACGATCCTCAAGCACGTCCCCATCTACCTCGTGCAGAACCCGCAGATCGGCCTCCTCGGCGCCGCCTACCTCGCCGCCGCCCTCTAAAGCCGCGCTCGCCGCGCCGCCTGAGGCTCGGCGCACGCCTGGGCGAGGACCTCGCCGCCGCCCTCTGAGCAGCGCCCCCCTGCCCCGCCGCCTAGAGCTCGGCGCACGCCTCGGCGAGGAGCTCCATCCCTTCAAGGGCCTGCTCGCGGGTGATGACCAGCGGCGGGTTGATGCGCACCCGCGGGGCGTAGCACAGGGTCACAAGGCCCCGGCGCAGGCAGGCGTGGAACAGCTGCGCGCAGCGCTCGCGGGGGAGCGGCTGCCCGTCCTCGGCGATTAGATCGAAGCCGAGGAGCAGGCCCTGGCCGCGGACGTTTTTGACCAGCGGCGAGCGCGCCGCCAGCGCCTGCAGCGCCGCGAGGAGCTCGGCGCCGAGCGTCTTGGCGTGGTCGGCCAGCCGCTCCTCGATGATCACCCGGGTGACGGCGTTGGCGGCGGCGGCGGCGAGCGGGCTGCCGCCATAGCTCGATGACGAGAACGACGGGCGCGACCACGGCTCGGCGGCGGCGAGCTCGCGGCGGGTCAGAAGGCCGCTCACCGGGAAGCCGCCGCCGACGCCTTTGCCGAACGTGATGATGTCGGGGGCGAGCTCCGCGGTCGCGCTCGCCCATAAGGCGCCGCTGCGGCCCCAGCCGGTGATCATCTCGTCGACGATGAGCAGCGCCCCGCAATCGCGGGCGACGGTCTGCACGGCGGCGAGCCAGCCGGGCGGTGGGATGACGTTGCCGGCGGTGCCCTGGATCGGCTCGACGAGGATCGCCGCCAGGCTGCCGCTCGTGTTGTGGCGGATGAACTGGCGGAGAAACTCGACGCAGTGAAGCCCGCACGACTCGGGGCGCAGCGCGAACGCGCAGCGGGCGCAGTCGGCGTAGGGGACCAGGTGCTGGCCGGGCGTCCCCGGACCCAGCCCGTGCTTGAAGTCGCTGCCGAGCAGGCCGACGACGCCGCCGGTCTTGCCGTGGAAGCCGCCCCAGAACGCCAGGACCTCGAAGCGCCCGGTGGCCGCCCGCGCCAGGCGCAGGGCGCTCTCCACCGCCTCGGCGCCGCCGGAGTAAAGCTGCACGCAGGCAAGCTCCGGGGTCGGCGCGCTGCCGGCGATGCGGGTCAAAAGCTCCAGGCGCGCCTCGGTGGTGAAGCTGCCGCTGCTCAGGCGGCCGGCCTGCTCGTGCAGCGCCGCCGCCAGCGCCGGGTGGCCGTGCCCGAGCGAGGCGGTGCCCAGGCCGGCCACGAAGTCGATGAACGTGTTGCCGTCGGCATCGCCGAGCAGCGCGCCGTCGCCGCGCACCATCGCCTGGCCGGACAGGGTCGCGAGCTGCTGGAGGCCGGGCGCCAGGAGGAGCGCCCCGGCGGCGCGCAGGGCGCGCG
>DAOMZC010001063.1:0-2616 GCA_035437965.1 Pseudomonadota bacterium | reverse complement strand
GGCCGCCGCCGGGCGGCGATGAGTGCGAGCGAGATCGCGATCACCGTGATCAGAATCCAGAGCCACATGCCCCGACATTAGGTCGCATGGTGCCGCGCCATGCAAATTCCCGGTACACTGCGCGCATGGTGGCTGCCTCGCCCGGAGACATTAGCGCGTTCGCCGCTGGCTCGTATGCCGACGCGGCCGGTCACGTGCTGCCCTACCGCCTGCTCGCGCCCGAGAGGAGTGAGCCGGGGGTCCGCTACCCGCTGGTGCTGGTGCTACACGGCGCGGGCGAGCGCGGCACCGGCAACACGGCGCAGCTCGGCAACGGGATCGGGGCGATGCTGCAGAGCCGGCGCAGCGCCTTTCCCTGCGTTGCGCTGGTGCCGCAGTGCGCCGCTGACATGCGCTGGGTGGAAGTCGACTGGAGCGCCGCCAGCCACCAGCTGCCGAGCGTCCCGTCGGCGCCCTTGCACGCGGCGCTGTCGCTCGTCGATGCGCTGCTGCACCCGCGGCGCGACCCGGCAATCGGCCCGCCGGCGGTAGCGGCCCCGGTGCCGGCTCCGGTACCACCACCGATACCACCACCGATACCACCGATTGATCCGGCGCGCGTCTACCTCATCGGCCTGTCCATGGGCGGCTACGGGGTGTGGGACGCGCTCAGCCGCCAGCCGCAGCGGTTCGCCGCCGCGGTCCCGATCTGCGGCGGCGCGGCCGAGGCGCAGGCCGACCTGATCTGCGCCGCGAAGGTCCCGGTGTGGGCCTTCCATGGCGCCCTCGATCCGGTGGTCCCCGTCGAGCGCTCGCGTAAAATCGTCACCGCCCTGCGGCGCTGCAGCGGTCCGGCCCGCGTCCGCTACACCGAGTACGCCGACGTCGGTCACGACGCCTGGCCGCGCGCCTTCGCCGAGCCCGAGCTTTGGCCCTGGCTGTTTGGCCAGCGCAACCAGAATAACCCCCTGTAATCACAAGGGCTGTGGCGCGGCCGGCCCCCGCAAGCCATACTGGCCGCGAACGCCCCCCCATGCTCATGCTCGATTCGGCCCCGCGGCCGGCGGCGGCCCGCCTGCCTCTCGTCCCTGCGGGCGGAAGATGCCCGTAAGTCGGCAACTTTCCGAGCAAATTTGTGCGGACGGCGATTAGATTATCTTCAGCAGGTAAGTGGGCGATTTGGAAGCTAAGCTCACATACTCCCAACTGCATATAGGGTCGATAGAGGAGTTTCTCCATGTACCGCACGACTAACGCACTGCTGCTCGCCGCGCTCCTCAGCTCGGCGTGCCAGAACCAGCCAAACCCTGGCACGAACGTAAATGACGACGGCGGCGGCACCGGAGGAGGCAACGATTTCGCCGGGGCCCCGGTCCTGGGTCCGCTGCAGGTGACGACCATCCGCGACCTGAACTCGGACAAGTACCCGACGGGGACGCTGGTGCAGGTGACGGGCGTGGTGCAGAGCCCGGTGGCCGCGGCGTACGCGGTCATCTTCGACCAGGCGTGCCTCTATGAGCTGTCGGTCGTGCAGGCGGATCCGTCCCCGACGCTCAAGGATGGCATCGCGGTGCGCTATATCCAGCGCGCCGTGGCGAGCGGCGACATGATGATCCGCAGCGCCGACTGCCAGCAGCTGGCCGCGGGGCTGGAGATCGGCAAGGCGCCGCGCGGCTACACCGTCGAGATCCAGGGGACGCTGGTCGTGCAGAACGGCATCCACTCGATCGACCTCGGCTCGCTCGGGCGGGTGATAAATCAGGGCAAGGCGCAGACGCTGCCGCAGCCGGTCGTGGTCATCCCGGCGATGCTCCCCAGCGGGGCGCTGAGCTCGACGCCGCCGGGGCCGGCGTTCGTCGGCGCGTACGGGGCGCTGGTGACCCTGCAGAACGTGGTGACCTCGGAGTCGCACGCGCTGACCCGGACCTTCCGGATCTCGACCGCGCCTGCCGATGTCAGCAAGACGCGCATCTCGACGACCTACCTGCGGATCCTCGACTCCAACTACACGCCGCCGGCGGACGGCACCAGCTACCGCTCGGTGACCGGGGTGGTGTCTACGGATCAGGGCGGCACCGTGCTGCCCCGTGGGGGCGACGACCTTATCAACGGACCCTAGCTCGGGCTTCGCTCTTCCGCGCTAGCCGCGCCTGGGGCGCCGTCTGAGCGTCGGGAGATGGCGTGCCCGGCGCTCGCTGCGGTACGATTTTAAGATGATGGAGCGGCCCGGGCCGATCGTTGTCGCTGGCGCCACCGGGAACCAGGGCGGCGCGGTGGTCCGCCACCTGCTCGCCCAGGGGTTCGGGGTGCGGGCCCTGACCCGCCAGCCGCGCAGCGAGAAGGCGGCGCGGCTGCAGACGGCGGGCGCGGAGATCGTCCAGGGAGACTTTCTGGAGCGTCCCTCGCTGATGCAGGCGCTGGAGGGAGCCTACGGCGCCTTCAGCGTCCAGAGCCGGGTCCCCGGCGGCACCGAGGTCGAGGTAATGCAGGGCTACGCCTTCGCCGATGCCGCCAAGGCCGCCGGGATCCGTCACCTGATCTATTCGTCGGCCGGCGGCGCGGACCGCGGCACCGGCATCGGCCACTTCGAGAGCAAGTGGGCCATCGAGGAGCACATCCGCCGCATCGGCGTGCCGG
>DAOMZC010001062.1:0-2617 GCA_035437965.1 Pseudomonadota bacterium | reverse complement strand
GCCCGGATACACCAGCCGCTCGCCCGGCAGCCGGGCCAGCACCGCCCGCGCCACCGTCAGCCCACCCACCCCCGAGTCGAACACCCCGATCGCCTGGTTCGCCACCGGCGGCGCGAACGCCACCCCGGGCGGCCTGGCGACCCCGTCGCCGTCGGCTGGAGGGCCCTGGGGGTCACGCGTTGCAGGAGCGATGGCGGATGAGTCTGGGGCCGGCACCCGGGCAACCTGCCGGAGCGCCCCGGGGTTGTCAAGAAACGGCGCCGCCGCGTCCCCCGACAGCGGCGACCCGGCGCGCGGTCGCTACATCAGGGGGCTTGGCGGCTGCACGATCGATAGCTCGGCGACCATGCGCGCCACCAGCTCGTCGTAGACCGCCTTCATCTCGCCCTCGCCGCGCACCGGGTGGTGCAGGCGGCCGCCGGCGCTCATGCCGTGGCCGCCGGCCGCGCCCTTGCTGCCCACCACGCGGCGGATGAGCTCACCGGCGTGCGCCGAGTCGTCGTCGCTGCGGATCGACAGGAAGACCTGCCCCTCGTGCTCGCCGACGCACACGCAGTAGCGGGCCTTCTCGTAGGCCAGCATCAGCTCGGCGATCTCGGCGACGAGGTCCGGGTAGCGCACCGAGCCGAGGTTCACCGCTACGAGCTCGCCCCAGCAGATCGCCATGCGGCAGGCGCGGTCCAGGGCGACGAAGTGCTCGCGGCTGAGCTTGGGGTTGGTGATGCTGTAAAGCTTGGCGTGGTCGGCCAGGGCGTTCAGCTCGAGGTAGGCCTGGCGCTCGTGCGGGCCGCACTCGCGCCCGAGGTCGCGGGTCTCGGTCTTGATGCCGTAGAGGAACGCCGTCGCCAGCTCGGGCGTCCACTCGATGCCGGCCTCTTTCAGGTAGGCCCAGACGATGGTGCACGAGCCGCCGAACTCCGGCCGGATGTCGCACCACGGCACCTGCTGCGACAGCGCCCGCAGCGGGTGGTGATCGATGACGATGTCGGGCAGGCGGCTCACCGGCAGGGAGTTGTTGCCGGTGCCCGGCTGGGTGTCGAGCAGGGCGATGAGGCCGAAGCTGTCGAGGTCGAGGTTCTCGATCGGCTTGAGGTCGAACTTGAGCTCGCGCACCATGGCGCGGTTCTCGGCCCGCCCGATGATCCCGGCCATGCCGATGGTGCACTCGATGCCCTCGCGGGCGAGCAGCCGCGAGAGGCCCAGCGCCGCGGCCAGGGAGTCCGGATCCGGATTGTCATGCGGCAGGAGCAGCGCCCGGTTGCCTTGGGCGGCTGCCCGCTCCCGGACCATCGCAAGCGCTGCGCCCAGGTTGAAGGTCATTTGGCCAAACGGTATCGCGCCTGGCCACCAGAAGCAAGTCGCGGGCGAGGCCCCGCCGAGAGGAGTACCCCCAGGACCAAGACCTGCGGCACCGCAAGCCAGCGGGCGCGCGGGCAGCGCAGCGGCCGACCGCAGGCGCGCTGCATGTAGGCGAGCGACGACACGTCGTTTTGCGGCAGGGCCAGAAAAGGGCCAGAAAAGAGCCAGAAAAGAGCTAGAAAAGAGCTAGAGCGCGCGCCGGAGGACCTCCACCTGGTCCATGAAGCGGTCTACTTCTTCGTCGGTGGTATAGAAGTGGGGCGAGGCGCGCAGGCCGCCGCCGGGTCGGTGGTCGCAGTAGAACTTCTGCCGGTTCAGCTCGCCGCAGACCTTGTCGGCGCCGGGGAAGTCGAAGACCACGGTGCCGCCGCGGCGCGCGTCCTCGGTGGGCGAGTTTACCCGGTAGCCGGCCGCGGCGCAGCGGCGCAGCATGTGGGCGGTCTGGCGCAGCGACTTTTTGCGAATCGCCGCCGTCCCCAGCCGCCCGACGAGCTCGGCCCCGGCGCGCGCCTGGTAGAGCGGCGCGATGGCCAGGGTGCCGCTGCCGAAGCGCCCGACGTCCTCGGCGTACTCCTGCTCGGGCATGGTGAAGGCGAACGGCGCGCGGCTCGCGAACCACCCGGTCACCCGCGGCGACAGGGTCGAGATCAGATCGGGCCGCACATACAGGTAGGCCGCCCCCGGCCCGCCGCACAGCCACTTCACCGAGCCGCCGCAGGCGAAGTCGACGTTCAGCGCCGTCACATCGAGCGGCAGGGTCCCCGCCGACTGGTAGCAGTCGAGCAGCACCATCGCCCCGACCTCGTGGGCGCGGCGGACGATCGCCTCGGCGTCCTGGATGAACGAGCTGCGGAACAGCACGTGGCTCACCGGCACGATCAGCGTCCGTTCATCGATCGCCGCCAGCAGCCGCTCGGTCGGCACGCCGATGCCGTCGTTGGAGCGAACCAGCACCACCTCGGCGCCGCGGCGCTCCTCGGCCTTCCAGATGTAGCTGACCGTAGGAAAGTTGAGCTCGGTATAGACGACGCGGTTGCGCGGCGCCTTGAACTCCAGGCAGCTCGCCACCACCGCCTGCAGCTGCGAGACATTGGTCGACATCCCGTCGAGGAGACCATCACGGCGACCGGCGTCGCGCGCGGCCGCAAGCGGAGGGAGATCCTCTACACGCTGCGCACGTCGGCCGTCGGCGGCCTGTTCGCCCACCACCTCGCGACGCGCGAGGAGACGCGCGTCTACCATGGGACGAACACCGACT
>DAOMZC010001061.1:0-2618 GCA_035437965.1 Pseudomonadota bacterium | reverse complement strand
CCTCTTTCCGCCGTTAAGACGAACGCCCCGGCTGGGGGCGCTGGTTCCAGCGAGAGAGCAGCTCGGCTTCGCGCTCGGCGGTCAGCCCGGGGCGCGGCTTGGCGCGGCGCTCGGCGGGCTGGGCGTTCCACCAGTCCAGGGTGTCCTTGGCGGTGACTCCCACCGGCCGGAAGCGCAGACCGCGGGCAACCGCTCGCGCCGCCGAGACCCGGGCGAAGCCGCCCATCGGGGAGTCGGCACCCACCGCCAGCGGGAAGTCATTGAAGCTCCCGGCGTCGTTGCCCTCCAGCCACTTGTCGTCTACCCAGACAAACTGCGCCGTGCTGGCCACCCCGCTGTGGCAGCCCTGCAGCACCGTGCGCAGCTCGGGCTCGGCGGGTCCGACGGCGTTGTACGTTCCCAGGTGGCGCGCCTCGATTGCGGTGACGATCCACTCCCCCAGATCGCGGACATCGATGAGCTGCATGCGATACCCGGGATCGCCCGGCGCCAGCACCTGCCCGCCGCGGGCCAGGCGCACCGGCCAGTAGGTGAAGCGGTCGCTGGGATCCCCGGGTCCGGCGATGACGCCCGGGCGCACGACCGTGACCCGCCCCGGCATCGCCTGTTCTGCCGCCTGCTCGGACAGCACCTTGAGCGGGCCGTAGTTGCGCAGGTCCTGGTTCTCGGGCGGCGGCTCGCTGGGGGTCATCACCGCGGAGCTCTCATCGATCGGCTCGCGGCCGATCTTGTAGACCGAGATGGTCGAGACGAACAGGTAGTGCCCGACCTGGTCGCGCAGGAGCTCGGCGGCGGCGCGCACGGCGCTTGGGTAGCGGGTCCAGGTGTCGATGACCGCGTCCCAGCTGCGGCCGCGCAGCTTATCGAGGTCGGTCTGCCTTTCACCGAGGATCTTTTCGACCGTGGGGAACAGGTGCGGGTTGGTCTTGCCGCGGTTATACAGCGTCACCACGTGGCCGCGGGCAAGCGCGGCGCCGACGATTGCCGGCCCGATGTATCCGGTGCCGCCGAGGATCAGGATCCGCTTGGGCGCCGGGCGTTGCGCGCCACCTGGCTCCAGTGTCACCTGATGACCGGCGGCGCAGCCGGCCAGGCTCGCGGTCGCTCCGAGCGCCTTGAGGAAGTCGCGGCGAGGTAGGTTCTTGAGCATGATTGGCTACAATACCGCCCGGGGGAAAAAGTTCATAAGAATCGCGGGGATGGGCGCGCCGCTCCCAAGCTCTTGCCCGCCGCGCGCGCTGCCCCTTTCGGGGGACGACAAGGCGACTTAGCTTCTCTTGCATGAAAAAGCTGCGCATCGATGTCTTTTCCGATATCGCCTGCCCATGGTGCTACGTCGGCAAGCGCCGCCTGGAGGCTGCGCTCGCGCAGTTTCCCCATCGCGACTCCGTAGAGGTGGTCTGGCGCGCCTTCGAGCTCGACTCTGCGGCGCCGCGCGTCCGCGATCCCGAGGTCTCGTACATCGAGCGGCTGAGCCGGAAGTACGGCGCCACGGCTGCCCAGGCCGAGGCGATGGTGCAGCGGATGACCGAGGTGGCGGCGGCCGATGGGCTGACGTTCCGCTTCGACCGCATCCGCCCCGGCAATACCTTCGATGCCCACCGCATCCTCCACCTGGCGCACGAGCTGCATATGCAGGACGCCGTGAAGGAGCGCTTCCTGCGCGCCTACATGACCGAAGGCGAAGCGATCGGTGAGCCCGAGGTTCTGCTCCGCCTCGCCACCGAGGCCGGCCTGCCCGAGCAGGAAGTCCGCGAGCTCCTGGCCGGTGACCGCTACAGCCGCGAGGTCCGCGCCGATGAACAAGAGGCGCGCTCCCTGCACATCTCCGGCGTCCCGTTCTTCGTCATCGCCGAGTGCTACGGCCTCTCGGGCGCGCAGCCGAGCGAGACAATCCTCGGCGCGATCAGCCAGGCGTGGGAGACCATGGAGGCCGCCACTGCCTCCTTTACCGAAGGCGCGGCCTGCGGACCGGAAGGCTGCGGGTAAGCTCCGCCAAGCCGATGCGGCCCAAGGCGGAACCGATGCGGCCGATGCAGAATCGATGCGAAAAAGACCCCCAAGTGCCGCCGGCGACCGACCCTTGACTCTTATGCGGAGAGGGCGAACAATTAACCGAGTGATGGGCCCAGGTTCTGGCCAGGTTCTGGCTGGTTCTGGCCAGGTTCTGGGCCCGCCGGGCGTCCTCGGGGAAGCTCATAAGTCATGATCGGAACCACCATCGGCCCCTACCGCGTCGTGCGCAAGCTCGGTGCCGGCGGCATGGGAGCGGTGTTCGAGGCGGTGCACCGGACCATCCAGCACCGCGTCTGCATCAAGGTCCTGCACCCCGAGTACGCCAAGAACGCCGAGTTCGCGCAGCGCTTCTTCAATGAAGCGCGGGCGGTAAACCTGGCCGATCACCCGGGCCTCGTCCAGGTCTCTGACTATGGACACCTGCCGGACGGCACCGCCTACATCGTCATGGAGCTTGTAAAGGGTGAGACCCTGAGCCAGCGGCTGCGCGACCTCGGCGGCTCGATGCCCGTCTGTGATGTCCTGCGCATCGGCCTGCAGATTGCGGACTCCCTGGCGGCCGCCCACGCCAAGAACATCGTGCATCGCGACCTCAAGCCAGA
>DAOMZC010001060.1:0-2620 GCA_035437965.1 Pseudomonadota bacterium | reverse complement strand
GCTTGCTGCGCGCCCGGTGCGGCGCCGCGACCGCCTGCTGGGCACACAAGAGCGCCAAGACCAGCGACAGCGCCTTGGTCGCCGAGCGGCGGCTGCTCACGGATCGACTCCGAGTCGGCCGATCTTGGCGGCGAGCAGCGGATCCTCCTTCACATAGGCATTCAGCAGGGCGCGCAGCTCGTCGCCCAGGCGCGAGTCGATGGCGACGCCGGGGAGGCTGTGCTTGACGGTGTCGGCGATGAGCTCCTCGACCGCCTGGTTGGGCGTGAGCAGGCCGCGCCGCAGGCGGTCGGCAATGTTGGCGATGCGGTCGGCACCCGCGGCCCGGCCGACCGCGCCGGCGGCCTTGACCGGAGCGGTCTCCGTCGTCGCGGCGACGGCGGCGGTGGCGGTGGCCTGATCGAGCCGCGCGACCTCGGCGGCGGGCGTGACGGCGGTGGGGCCGTGGGCGCGCGCCGCGGGGTCAATCGCCGGCGCCTTTCCTAACGGGGGCGGTTTGGTGGCCATGGAGCTTGAACCACCTCTAAGGATAGCAAAAGCCGACCCTCCCGGGGGCTGAAGTTGTCTCGTCGCCGCTGGGGTGCCCGCGGCGGCATCGGTCGAGCTGCCCGCGCAGCGTACGCCTCGGGCAGAGCGGCGGCGCTGAGCGATTGGACTTTGGCGGGCTTTGGCGAGCCCCGACGTCTGGGTACTAGGCCGGCGCCGCGGTCTGCGTATTAGGATAGAGGCATGTCGACTCAGCAGCCTCCCCCTGCGGAGCCCGCGGCGGTCCCCGGGCCCGCCGTCGCCGAGACGCCGGTGGCCATCGATCCGATCTGCAAGATGAAGGTAAACCCCGCGGCGCCCAAGGGCGGCTCGCACTCGTGGCAGGGAACCACGTACTACTTCTGCAACCCCAAGTGCCGGGAGAAGTTCGCCGCCGACCCGGAGCGCTACCTCGCCGAGCCCGCGGCGGTTCCCGTCGTCGCCGAGACGCCGGTGGCCATCGATCCGATCTGCAAGATGAAGGTAAACCCCGCGGCGCCCAAGGGCGGCTCGCACTCGTGGCAGGGAACCACGTACTACTTCTGCAACCCCAAGTGCCGGGAGAAGTTCGCCGCCGACCCGGAGCGCTACCTGGCAGAGCCCCCGGCGAGCCCCCGGCCGGCGGCGGCGCGCGGACCCCAGCGCTACGTCTGCCCGATGGATCCCGAAGTCGCGGAGAAAGACCCGGTGCCCTGCCCGATCTGCGGCATGGCGCTGGAGCCGGCGGACGTCGACCTCACCACGGCCGAGGTGCAGGAAGACCTCACCGAGCTTGTGCAGATGACGCGGCGGTTCTGGCTCGCGCTCGGCTTTGGCGCGCCGGTGCTGCTCCTTTCGATGGGGCCGATGGCGTGGGCGGTGGTAAGCGGGGCGGTGGGTCCCCTGCGCGCCGCCGGGCATGAGCTCGCGCACGGCGGGTCGCGGGCCAGCGCCATCGCCCAGGCGGTGCTCACGACCGGCGCGCTGCTGGCGGGCAGCGAGCTGTGGCGGCGCGGCGGGCGCTCGTTTTTGCTCGGTCGGCTCAACATGTTCTCGCTGATTTTTTTGGGGGTGGCGGCGGCGTACGGGTACAGCCTGGTCGCCCTCGGCGGGTATCTGCGCGGCGGCGCGGCGGCGGCGGGCGGCGGGCCGCCGCTGTACTTTGAGTCGGCGGCGATCATCACCGTCCTGGTCCTTTTGGGGCAGGTGCTGGAGCTGCGGGCGCGACGCAAGACAGCCTCGGCGATCCGTGAGCTCCTGGGCCTTGTGCCCAAGACGGCGCGGCGCCTGCTCCCGAGCGGCGAGGAGCGCGAGGTGCCGCTCGCCGAGCTGTACCCGGGTCACCGCGTCCGCGTGCTGCCGGGGCAGAAGGTGCCCGCCGACGGAGTAGTGCTCGAGGGCACGAGCAGCATCGACGAGTCGATGCTGACCGGCGAGGCGCTGCCGGTGCCCAAGGCGGCCGGGGACCGGGTGACCGGCGGCTCGGTGAACGGCACCGGGTCGCTGCTGGTGCGACTGGAGCGGGTCGGCGCCGACACCGTGCTCGCCCAGATCGTGCAGCTGGTCAACCAGGCGCAGCGGAGTCGGGCGCCGATCCAGCGCGTCGCCGACCGCGTTGCCGCCTACTTCGTGCCGGCGGTCCTTTTGGCGGCCGTGCTGAGCTTCCTGGGCTGGCTGGCGCTGGGGCCGGCGCCGACCCGGCTTGCCTCCGGGCTGCTCGGCGCGGTGTCGGTGCTGATCATCGCCTGCCCATGCGCGCTGGGCCTGGCGACGCCGATGTCGATCATGGTCGCGATCGGCCGCGGGGCGCGCGCGGGGGTGCTGGTCCGTGACGCGGAAGCGCTGGAGCTCCTGGCCAAGGTCGACACGCTGATCTTCGACAAGACCGGGACGCTGACCCGCGGGGCGCCGGAGCTTATGACGATGCAGCACGCCGACCAGGTCAGCGAGGCCGAGCTCCTCACCGTCGCCGCGACGGTGGAAAAGGGCAGCGAGCACCCGCTGAGCGGCGCGATCCTGGCCAAGGCCCGGGAGCGCGCCTGCGAGCTCGGGACGGCGACGGCGGTGCAGGCGCTGCCGGGGCTCGGGGTGCGGGGGCTTTTGCAGGGGGAGGCGG
>DAOMZC010001059.1:0-2620 GCA_035437965.1 Pseudomonadota bacterium | reverse complement strand
GACGGTCTCCCAGACCTCGACGACCAGGTGGCGCTCCAGGGCGGCGAAGTCCTGGTAGACCTCTTTGGGGCGCAGGCGCGGCTTTACCAGCTGATAGTTGTCCTGGGTGACGCTGCCGGCCGGGTCGAGGCGCAGGGCCTCGCGGAAGCGCTCGCGGGCGTGGAGGAGGCGGCCCTGGGCAAGGTCGACGCAGCCGAGGTTGTTCCACGCCAGGGCATTGTTGGGCTCGAGCACCAGGGCCTGCTGGTAGGCGCGGCGGGCGAGCTGGCGATCACCGGCCGAGCTGGCGACGTAGCCGAGCGTGATGTGGTTGCTCGCGCGGTCGGGAGCGAGCGCCACCGCCTGGTGCGCGAGCTCAAGGGCGGGGGCGAACTGCCGGCAGGCGGTGAGGCCCTCGGCAAGGGCGCGCAGGTAGACGGGCTGCTCGGGGGCAAGGCGCAGGGCCTCGCGGTAGCAGGCAAGGGCCTGGGTGAGCTCGGCGCTGACCTGGCCGGGGGTATGAGGCGCCGCTGCCGAGCCCGAGCCCGATGCCGAGCCGGTATCGGCGGCGCGGCTCTCGCTGTGCACGTAGCCGAGAAGATAGTGGCCGTGGGCGTCTGCGGGGTCGGTCGCCACCGCGGACTCAAGGGCCTGGCGGGCGGCCTGCAGATCGCCTAGGCGAAGCTGACACAGGCCGATAAGCTGGAGGGCCGCGGCCATCGGGCGGCCCCCGCTTGTGCCCTCGCCACCGGCTGACAGGGCCTTATGCAGCTCGATGAGGGCGGCGCGCGGCCGGCCAAGCTCAAGAAGGCCGCGCGCCCGCTCTAGCGCGCGGCCGAGCATTTCACCCTTTTCGGCCTCGCCCCTCTGCCTGTCCCCATGCATGGTCACGCGGTCCTCGCCCTCCCCTACTTTATAGGTGCTGACGGGCGCCAATCCAAGGACCTTATGGCCAAGGCCCTAATCGCGGGCTGCCGGCCGCCAAGGTCCCCGGGGGCGGCCGTCTTTTTTGATTGCCACAGAGACAAAAGGCGTGATAGGTAGGCCAACACAATGATGTGTCATTTATGCTCCAGGCATAGTCCTGGCATGGGCGCATCCACCGGATATACGGAGCCATTTAGTGCAGCCAAACCCGCCGAAAAACGCACGAGAGGCAATGTTCAGTAGCCCCTATCGGGCAAAAGGCGTGGTAGTAGCGGCAGGGGAGCAAAACCTGCAGATGAAGCCTGGAATGGTGAGCGATGGATTTCTCTATGTTCGATGACGAGGCTGATGACGTCGGCCAGGAAATCGAAGCATTTTGCGCCCGCTGCAAGGGTGACACGCCGCACACGATCGTCAGCCGATACGACGATGAGATCCGTCGCGTCCGCTGCAACACCTGCGAAGACATCCACGCCTTCCGCCGCCCGCGCGGCGAAGAGGGCGAGGAGTCCGCGGAGCCGCAGGTAAAGAAAAAGACGCTCAAGGCCAAGCCCACCTGGGATCAGGTCATGAGCAAGAAGAAGTCGGTGCCGCGGCCCTACAACGGGGACGAGGTGTACTGCGACCTCGACGTGATCACCCACCCGGTGTTCGGCGTCGGCTTCATCTCGGAGCTGATCGGCCAGAACAAGGTCGAGATCACGTTCCAGAGCGACAAGCGGATCCTCATCCACAACCGCAAGCTCCTGCCCCTGCACGTGGTGCAGCGCCAGCGGCAGGAGGCTGAGGCCAAGGCCAAGGCGGACGCCAAGGGCAAGGCGCGCGAGGCGCGTGAGGCCAAGGCGGCGGCGCGCGAGGCGGCCCGGCTGTCCAAGTCGCACGAGATGGACGATCTGGATCTGCCCGACGATATGCCCGATGAGCTGTCCGACGATCTGACGGACGTCCCGGCGCCGATGACGATGAGCAAGTCGACCAAGCTGTCGCCGCGCGCGCTGGCGGCCTTGGAAGAAGAGGACGAGGACGATCGCCAGGCCGAAGACTTCGACGAGGAAGGCGGCAGCAGCAAGCGCGGCAAGGGCAAGCGCGGCAAGGCCGCCGCACCGGCCGAGGGCAAGAGCAAGGGCAAGGCGAGCCGGGCGAGCGCGAAGGACCCTGACGATCTCGACCTGGATCTCGACCTCGGCGATGAGCTCGGCGATGAGCTGCCCGAGCCCCCGGATCATCCGGCGCTGGCCGGCAGCCGGCGACGCCCGGCGAGCAGCAGCAAGCACGACGATCTGGACGCCGACCTCGACGAGGACTTCGATGAGGACAAGCCGGCGGCGCGCTCGGCCAAGCGCGGAGCCGCGCCGGCCAAGGCAGCGACGTCGCCCAAGCGCGGGGCTGCCCGCGGACCCGCCAAGGATCTGGACGACGACGACGCGGAGTCCCTGGAAGCGCCCAAGAAGAAGGCCAAAGACACTGCGGCGGCCAAGACCCCGGTAAAGCCGGCGGACAGCGAGACGAGCAAGGGCGGCAAGAAGCGTCCGGCAGCTCCCGCGCTCTCTGCCAAGTCGGCCGCTGACAAGGCGTCCGCCGCCAGTCCCGCCAAGCCGGCCAAGGGCAAGCCCTCCGCCAAGCCGGAGGCGGCGCCGGCCGCGCCGCCGCTCAAGGCGGCGGGCAAGGTCAAGGCGTCCGCCGCCAGCCCGGCCAAAGCGGAGACCGCCGAGGC
>DAOMZC010001058.1:0-2624 GCA_035437965.1 Pseudomonadota bacterium | reverse complement strand
TCTGCTCCAGCACCGGCATGACCGAGCGGGCGATGTCGGGCAGCTGGATCTGCGAGGCGAGCTTCTGCGCCGTCTCCTTGACCGTCAGCGCCAGCGCCAGCGTCTCGACGCTGTCGGGGTTCTGCTCGGCGGCCGGCGCGGAGCGGGCGATGAGGTAGGGCTCGGTATGCACGATCTCGAAGCGGCGCCGGCGCTCACCCTTGAGCACTGCGGTCACCTTGTCGGGACCTGTGCGCACGACCTTGAGCACCTCGGCCTGGACGGCAATCGGGTGGAGGTCGGCGGCCTGCGGGTCCTCGGTCTGCGGATCCAGCTGGACCGTGACGAGCAGGGTTGGAGGATGATTCTTTACCACCGTCTCGAGCATGCGCAGCGAACTCTTGCGCCCGACCTCGATCGGCATGGTGATGCCGGGAAGAAGGACCAGGTTGCGCAGCGGCAATACGGGCAGCTCGGAGGCGGACTCGCCGTGACTGACTTTTGGATCGAACATGGGTTCCTCACCGGCCCCGCCGATCCCCGAGGGGGACTAGCGGGGCCATTCTCGCCACGGCCTTGCCGGGCGGTTCATTTTCTCTAAAGAGTTCCCCAGGGAGCGCGTTCCCGATTCTCCTCTTCAAAGGGTGGTTGCGGTCGCCGGTGCGCGGTGCATCTTGACTTATAGTGTACGATGCTGCCACGCGCCGCCGCGTTTCTATCTGGCAGGGGCGGCCCACAGGTCCGCTGCGCTGCCCGTCAGGCCACCACCTTGGGGTCGCACTATGGAGAGAGCAGGTCACTAGAGCGTCAACGTCCCGGTCCGAATGAGGTAGGCCAGGTTGGCGCGCTGCTCTGAATTGAGGAGCGCGTGGATCCGGCCCAGGGCCTTTACCACCGTGTCCTGCAGACGCTGGGTGCTGGTGACCCGCTGGGCTGCGGCCTGCGTCGCCCGCGCTTCCTCGAAGGTCGCGCCGGCAATCGCATCCGCCAGGCCCGCCAGGGCGCGCCGGTCATCCACATCCGCCTGGGCACGCTCGGTCTTGAGCTCGTTCAGGATGCGTGCGAGCTCAGCCACTTGTGACTCATTCAGCTGGAGCTTGAAGGCAAGAAATCGAAGGGGTCGTCGGACACCAAAGGCGCTGCCCAGCGAGTCGCTGCCGCAGCCCTCGGCTGCCGCGAACGCTTGGCGCTGACTCCCCCACCCCGGTCCGGCCGCGCCGGCCCCACAGCTTGCCCAGGCTCCCTCATGCTGCCCCCTATGGTCCTGCTGGCCATGCGTCTTGTTCCACCAAAAGATAAGTCCCGGATACATGTACTCTCTCCTCTCGCCAGGGCGGTCGCACCCGGCGGGTCCAGCTCAACGTGGGCCCCATGCCTCACGCTTATTCTTCAAGCTAAGAGAGTTTTCTCGGCTGTCAATGCTGCAGGCCCTATGTTTCTTGCGGCTCTCGCGTCTCGCTCGCCCGCGCGGGCGCTCCCGGTAACGGCCCGACCGCGAGAGCTCCCGGCTCGGCGTCCCAGTCGAGCGCGATGCCGATGAGGCGCATCAGTCGCAGCGCGTTGGTGGTCTGCACCGGGCCGTCGCGCAGCACGTAGTCGAAGGTCATCTCGCCGTCGCGCACCGACTCCGTGAAGTGGATGTTGCGCACCGCTCCGGCGGTGTCCTGTTCGAGGCTGGCCAGGCTCAGATCGTGGGTCGAGACCGCGCCGGTGGCGCCGCGCCGGCAGAGCGTCTTGACGACCAAGCGCGCCCCGAGCTCGCGCTCGCGGGTGTTGGTGCCGTGCAGGATCTCGTCGAGCAGGTAGCACAGCGGCGGACCGCCGGCGCGCGCCGCCCGCTCGGCCTCGTCCAGGGTCTCCTTGAGGCGCTGCAGCTCGGCATAGAAGTGCGAGACCCCCTTGAGCACGCTGTCATCGATGCGCACCACCGTGCGCAGCCGCATCGGCGACAGCCGCGCCGCCCGCGCGCACACCGGACCCCCGGCCCACGCCAGCACCTGCAGCAGGCCGATGGACCGCAGCAGGGTGCTCTTGCCCGACATGTTCGAGCCGGTCACCAGGAAGCCGCGCCCCGCCCCGGGCAGCGTCACGTCATTGCCGACCCGGCGCTCGGCCGGCAGCAGCGGGTGGGCCAGGCCCTGGGCCGACAGGGTCGCCGGTTCGTCGGTGAGCTCGGGGAAGGCCCAGTCGGGGTTGTCGAAGTGGAGGCTGGCCAGGCTGCTGCGCGCCTCCAGCTCGCCCAGGGCGGTCAGCCAGCCGCGCACCGCCTTGCCGCTGCGCGCCTGCCAGCGACCGATGGCGAGGGCGAAGAACACGTCCCACAGGAGGATCGCGTTGACGGGGAACCACAGAAGGAGGTGCCGGCGCAGCTCCAGGTAGCCGACCAGGTCGTGCAGGCGGCGCAGCTCGGCCACCGCGTCGCGGCCCTCGGTGCGCAGGGCCTCCTGGAGCGCCCGGTTGGCGGGTGTCTGCAGCGGCGCCGCCGCCAGCAGGGCGAGCATGCCGGCGTACTCGGAGACGCCGCGCTCGCGGGTGGCCAGGATCTCGACCAGGCGGTTGACCGTCACTCCGGTGGCCAGGAGGACCAAGAGCTGCAGCCCGAGCAGCGCCAGCACGAGGTAGCCCAGCCAGGGCCGCGGGTAAGT
>DAOMZC010001057.1:0-2624 GCA_035437965.1 Pseudomonadota bacterium | reverse complement strand
GGCGGGCGCCGGCTGGCGGGTGACCGGGTGGAGCTCGCGGCCGACCATGGCGCGGGCCAGCTCGCCGGCCGAGAACTCGCTGCGCTGCAGCTGCGCGACCACCCGTCCCTTGCGCATCACCACCGCGCGATCCGCCACCTGCAGCACCTCATCCAGCTTGTGGGTGACGATGAGCAGGGCGCTGGCCTCGCCGCTCGCGCCGGCGCGTCGGGGCGCGGCGACCGGCTCTGCCGACCCGCGCGCCGGACCCTTGTTGTCGACGAGCAGCTCGCGCAGGACGGCGAGCAGCTTCTGCGCCTCCCCGGGGGTCAGCACGGCGGTCGGCTCGTCGAGGAGCAGGCAGCGGGCGCCGCGGTACAGCGTCTTCAAGATCTCGACCCGCTGGGCCTCACCGACGCTCAGGTCGGCGACCGGGCGCTCGGGATCGACGGGCAGCCCGTAGCGCGCCGCCGGCGCCGCGGTCTGCGCCACCGCCCGCCGCCGATCGAGCAGCACCCCGAGCCGCCGCGGCTCGCTGCCCAGCACCACGTTCTCGGCGACGGTAAGCCGCGGCACGAGCAGGAAGTGCTGGTGGATGAGGCCGATGCCGGCGGCGATCGCCCGCTCGGGCGAGGGGACGACCGCGGCGCCGCCGTAGCGCACCTGACCGCCGCTCAGACCGACCAGGCCATAGAGCGCGTGCAGCAGCGTCGACTTGCCGGCCCCGTTCTCCCCGAGCAGCGCGACCACCTCGCCGGGCTGCAGGCGCAGCGACACGCCGTCGTTGGCCAGCCGGGCCCCGTAGCTCACCGAGACCTCGTGCAGCTCGCACAGCGGCGGCCCCGAGCCCGAGCCCGAGCCCGAGCCCGAGCCCGATGCCGAATCTGTAACCGAAGGCGGCACGGACGGAGGAGCAGGGGCGCGGGAAGGCTTGGCCATGGTTCACTTCTGGACGACGGTGATGCGGCCGGCGATGATCTCGCGGCGCAGCGCCTCGACGCGGTCGCGCACCGCCTGGGAGAGCATGCCCCGCCGCGGCTCGTCGTAGACGTAGTCGACGCCGCCTTCCTTGAGGCCGAAGACCCGCACGCCGGGCTGGAAGCGCCGCTCGCCCACCGCGCGGATGACCTCGTAGACGCTGACGTCGACCTGCTTGGTCATCGAGGTGACCAGGTAGCCGGGCGCCTCGTCCCACTGATCGCTGTCGACGCCGATGGCGCGGCGGTCGCGCTCGCGGGCGGCCTCGAAGACGCCCAGGCCCGTCGAGCCGGCGGCCTGGAAGATCACCGCGGCGCCGGCGGTGTACTGCGCCAGCGCCAGCTCCTTGCCCTTGGCGGGGTTCTTGAACGCCTCGGGGCTGGTGCCGGCGTAGCCGACGAGCACCCGGCAGTCGGGGCAGACCGCAAGCGCGCCCTGCCGGTAGCCGGCCTCGAACTTGCGGATGAGGGGGATGTCCATGCCGCCGACAAAGCCGATGACGCGGCTCGGCGGCGGCGCGGCGGGCCGACCCGAAGGCGGTGCGGGCGCCGCCGCGGACGCTGCCGACGGGTCCTGGGCCCACAGGGCGGCCACCGCGCCGACGAGGAAGCTGCCCTCTTCCTCGCGGAACTTGAGGGCGACCATGTTGGCCGGCGGCATGACGAAGCCGTGCTCGTCGAACTTGGCGTAGTCGACGCAGGCGAACGAGCTGCGCGGGTAGTCGCGGGCGACCTGGATCATGTCGTCGGAGAACACGAAGCCGACGCCGAGCACGAGGTCGAAGCCGCGCGCCGCCAGGAGCCGCAGCCCGCTCTCGCGATCGGCGCCGTCGCCGGGCTCGACGAACTCGGGGACGATGCCGAGCTCGCGGGCGGCGCGCGCGACCCCATTATAGGCGGCGTCGTTGAACGACTTGTCGCCGCGGCCCCCGACATCGAAGACCAGGCCCACGCGCAGAGGTCGCGCCGCGCTGGCCACCGCGCCGGTAAGCGCCGGCCCCGGCCGCGCGGCGCCGGTAAGCCAGGCAGCCGGCAAGAGCAGCGCGGCATTGACCAGCACAAGGGCCGCCGTGATCACAAAGAGAAGCCGCAGCGAGACCGGACGCACGGGCGGCTTATACCACACTCGCCGACCCTCAAAAGGCCGCCCTGAGGTGCCTGCCCGGCCGGTCCGCACGGCCTGACCAGCCCGCGCGGCCCCCCGGTCCGCACGGCCTGACCAGCCCGCGCGGCCCCCCGGCCCGCACGGCCCCCGCCCGCACGGCCCGATCGTCGCCTTGCTACCAAGAGTTGCGCGGACCGCCGGCGCGTCGATCGTGCTCCGAGCTGTCAAATCGCCTCTTTTTCTGGACCGCGGTGCTTCTATAATGAATCCATGGCCGCTCCCGATCAGCCCCCAGCCAGCCCCCCCCCGGAGCCCGGGGACGGTCTGGCCACCGATCAGGGCCACGGCCAGGAGCAGGAGCGCCGGGCCGAGCCGCCCGTCGCGCCGAGCGATTTCAATGAGATCCTCTTCGCTCGGACCCTGATGAGCTCGACGACCATCGGCATCATGGCGATCGCCAGCGCCGGCCAGTTCGTGTTCTGCAACGAGGCGATGCGCGACATGTTCGGCTTCCCGGCCGAGCTCCTGCAGCGCCACGACGCGCCCGCCCTGCTCGAGCACAT
>DAOMZC010001056.1:0-2627 GCA_035437965.1 Pseudomonadota bacterium | reverse complement strand
GGTAGGGAGTGATGCCGCGCCAGTCCTCCGCCGGCACGAGCACCAGATCCGCGCCCGCGGCGCGCCGCATCAAGCGGGGGAAGTCGAGGTCGAAGCAGATGGCCATCGCCAGCCGGCCATAGGGAGTGGGGACCAGCGGGATGTCGCCCGAGCCGGGGACCAGGAGCTCGGCTTCCGGACCCGGGACGGCGACTCCTTTGCGGTACTCGGCGACGACCTCGCCGCGGGGACCGAGCAGCGTGACCTTGTTGTCGAGCGCTCCGTCGCCGGCCGGCCACGGACGGGCGCGGTGGCGGACCACTCCGAGGGCCAGCGCCAGATACACCCGGTGGTTGCGCGCCAGGGCGCCGGCGGTCCGCAGCAGCGTCGACTCGGACTCCGCGGCGACGAGCGCGGCGGTCTCCGGCCAGACGATGATGCGCGCCCCGGCCTGGGCGGCGCGCTGGGTGCGGCGGAGTAGATCGGCGGTGGCCAGCTCGCCTTGATGCAGCGCCTGGAGCCAGTCGACCGCGGCGGGATCGCCGGTCGCGTAGGCCGGGGCGAGGAGCTCGCTGACGCGGCCATTCAGGGGCGAGCTCACCACCGCGACCGGTACCACCGGCGCATCCCCGCCGTCCCGGTGCAGCCGCGCCGTCCCCAGCCCCACCGCGGCAAGCAGCAGCGCGAAAGCGAGCCCCGCCCGGCGCAGCTCGGCCGGCGACGGTCGGAACTCGACCGCCCAGTGCACGAGCGCCGCCGGCAAATAGATCAGAAATGCGATACCGGGCAGCCCCGCCACCGCGGCCACCTGGACCAGCCCCAGCCAGCCCACCTGGGTGTACGCCACCGCGCCGAAGCTGCCAAACGGCTGCAGCCGCCCGCCCAGGAACTCCATCGCCGTCGCCACCACCGGAAGCACGAGCGGAATGAGCGGGCGCGGCAGCCGCGGCGCGAGAGCCCGCTGGACGACAAACGGCGCCACCGCCCCCATCCCGATGCCGAGCGCCGCGAGCAAGTACAGCCCGCCCGCCAGCGGCAGCATGCCGCGCGCCGCCACCGCCGTTGCCGCGCCGTAGACGAGCCCCCCGAGCAGCGCCCCCGAGCGCACGCTCACCCCCTGCAGCGCCCGCAGCCAGAATAGCGGCGCGAGCCACGCCGCCAGCGCCAGCACCCGCGGTCCGTTGGCCAAGGCGGCGACCGCCCCGGCGAGCACGAACCAGATCACGGTACGACCGCGCGAAGCCCACATGCCCCGTAGCGTATCGCAGTCGCCCGGATGGCTGGGCATGAAGATGACCCTGGGACCGCTGACCGCCGGCCTCATATCACGCAGCGGACTTCAGGGACCTGCGCCTCGCGGCAGCTGCACTGCGTCGCCGGCGATGGGAGCCGCGGCGTGAGCTCACACGGCAGTCTGGCCGACCGGGTCGTGACCCGGGGCGACGGCGTCAGGCGCCGGCCAGGCAGTCGGCGAAGAACGCCAGCAGCAGGCTGTTGTAAACCTCTGGCTGCTCGAAGAACGGCGCGTGTCCGGTCCCGGCGATGCGCTGGACGCTGCCGCGCCACAGGTTGGCGTAGCGCGGCTTGGCAAAGTAGTCGGGATTCAGGAAGCGGTCGTTCTCGCCATTGATGATAGCCAGGGGTACCGGAGCCTCTTCGACCGTGCGGCGCTGATCGACCCCCACGCCCTGGACGACGCTGGCGAACATGCAGGCGCGCGCGCGACCATCGGTGCGGCGCGCGGCGCGATAGCGGAAGTCCTGGCGATCTACATCCGGAGTGGTCGCCGCGCGGGCGTAGGCCAGCGCCTCGTCATCGGTAAACTCGGGCTTCCCCGTGAGCTGCATGTCCGGGGTCGGTGCGAAGGCCGCAGCGATGCTCTCCAGGCCCTTGGCGAACGGCGGCGCGCCGGTGATGACGATGCCGCGCGGGCGCGGCGCGGCCGCTGCGAGCTCGATCGCGATGTGACCGCCGAGCGACCACCCGACCACGAAGTAGCTGTCGATGCCGAGGCTGCCGAGCAGCTCGCGGACCACGCTCGCGTAGCCGGGCATCGTGTAGGTGCGCTGCGGGTCGAGCGCGTCGGCCGATTCACCATGCCCCGGCAGATCGAGCGCCAGCAGGCGATAGCGGTCGCGCAGCGGGGAGCGTAGCTGCGCGGCAAAGATCTCTTTGGACGCCGAGTTTCCGTGCACGAACACCACGGCGGGAGTACCGCTGCCAGAGTCCTGCACAGCGATCACTCCGTGAGTTGTTGCAATGCTCATATTCCGTCGAGCCTATCCCGCCGGGGGCAGATTGACCATCAGTTTCATGGCGGCGACAGGATGGACGCTTACGCCCACGGCCTTGGAACCAAGCACGATGTAGCCCGCCGGTCCGAGCGGCCGCATGAGCGCGTAGCGGACGTCAAAGCGCCGGCGCAAGAGCGCGAGCAGCTCGCGGGCCGGGACAAGCTCGTCGGCGAAGGTCACTGTCACCCACAGCGCGCTGCCCGCCGCGTGGCGCTCGGTGAGGAGCTCGACCAGAGTCGCCGCGATCTTGTCCGGCGACGCAGCTGTCCCGCAGCTGTAGCTTCTTCCGTCCTGCATGCCGATTATTGGGAGGCTGCTGGCGAGGCTTGGGACGACGCTGCCCATGAGATCCGC
>DAOMZC010001055.1:0-2630 GCA_035437965.1 Pseudomonadota bacterium | reverse complement strand
CCGCGACGCCGGTCCTGGAGCGCGCCGCCACGCTGCGCCGGCTGTCCAAGGCGGCCTACGGGCTCGGCCGCCACACCGAGTGCCTGGAGCTCGCCCAGCGCGCCATGACCCTGCTCGGGCGGCCGATTCCCCAGACGCCGGCCGGACGGCTCCTGGCCACCCTGAAGGAAGCGGCAGCCGAGGCGGCGCACCGCCTGACCGGCCGCCCGCTGCCGACCTGGCCCATGGCCCCCGCCGCGGCGCAGGAGTTCTTGACCCTGTCGCGCGGGACCAGCGATGCGTACTTCGTGGTCAGGGGGAAGCTCGATGAAGCGTTCTACGTCATGCTCGGCGGGCTGCACGCCGCCGAGTCGATCGACGCCGTCGTCGAGCAGGTGAACTATCTCATGTACATCGGCCTGCTCGCCTACTCGCTGCCGCTGCACCGGCTCGGCCGCTACTACATGGGGCTGTCGCAGCGGCTGCTGCCGCGCGTGGCGGACGACTCCTCCCTTGGCGGGTACTACGCGCTGGCTTCCTACATACACTCCGCGGAAGGGCAGTGGGAGGAATCCCTGGACGCCCTCGCGCGCTGGCTGCGCAGCGTCGAGCGCGTCGGGGACGAGGCGCAGCAGGCGCTGGTCCACCGGACGCGCGCCGGGACCTGGGTGGCACTCGGCCGCCTGGACCAGGTCTGGGAGGACGGCGAAGCAGAGCTGCGCCTGGGCAAGCGGCTGGACAACGGAACGGTCCTCGCCTCGGGGCTCTTTTATCACGGGCTGGTCCTTTTTTATCGCGGGGAGCTGGCGCGCGCGCAGGAGCTGCTCGCCGCGGCGATGCAGCACATCGGGGGCCGCGGCAGCCCTCTGCTCAAGATGATGGCCAGCTCGCTGCAGGCGGCGGTCGGCTGTCGGGCCGGCGCGCTCGCGGCGGCGCAGCAGCACCTCACGCTCGCGCTGGAGCTCCTATCACGCGTGCAGCCGCCGACCATGCACTACCTGGAGGGCTACGCCGCCGCTGTCGATGCGGCGCTGGCGCTGCACCAGGCCGCCGGCGCGCCGACCGAGTGCGCGCGGACCGAGCGGCAGCTGCGCCGGGCGCTCGGACAGCTCGGGTGGTTCGCGATGAAGTTTCCGGTCGGCCGACCGCGCGTCCTCATCGGGCTCGGACGCTACCTGTGGCTGCACGGGCGGCAAAAAGGAGCGCTGCGCAGCCTCACCCGCGGCCTTTTGGAGGCGACGCGGCTGCGCATGCCCGCCGAGCAGGCGCGGGCGCACCTGTGGCTCGGGCGGCTGGGCCAGAGCGCCACCGCGATGGGAGCCATGGACCGGGCGGCGGCGCGGCGCCACCTGGAGCAGGCGGCGCACCAGTTCCGGGCGCTACAGATGTCTTTCGAAGAGCTACAGGCGGAGCGCGCGCTGGAGTGGGTGTAGCAGGAAAAAGCGCCTGCCGAGATGCCGCGGACTACGCCTTCTGGCCGAGCAGCTGCCCCACTACCGCCGCGAGCGGCACCTTGCCGCGCACCGCCCGCACCGCGCCGCCCGCAAACGCGACCCGCCCGGCGTCCATGCCCACCGCCATCTCGCGCATGAGCCCGGCCATCTCCTCCCCGACGCCGGCCTGGGTAAGCGCTGGAACGATGCCCTCGGGCGGCACCGGCACCGCGCTCACCGGCTTGCCGAGGGCCTGCGCGAACGCGGCGGCGGCGTCGGTGAAGCTGTAGTCCTGCGGACCCGCGAGCTCGATGATCTGGGTCTCGGCCGGCGGACTCTGGAGCGCCTGCGCCGCCACCTCGCCGATGTCGCGAGTGGCGATCATCGAGAAGGCGGTGGTGGGGTTGGTCAGCGACGGCAGGACCCCGGCATGCTGGACGGCGCCGAGGAGCCCGCCGAGGTTCTCCATGAAGTAGGCGGCGCGCACGAACGTAAACCGGATTCCGCTGAGCTTGGTCAGCGCGCGCTCGGCATAATTCACCGTAACGATCGGACCCGTCCCGTCGGGATGCTGGGCCCCGATCGAAGAGAGCACCACCACGTGCGGCACCGGACTTTTGCCGAGCGCCGCGGCGATGCTGTCGATGATGCGGCGACCGCGGGCGACGACTCCCTTGACCTCGGGCCCGGGAGGCGGGATGAGGAGGTAGGCCCCCTGGGCCCCATGCAGCGCGGCGGCCAGGGCGTCGCTGTCCTCCAGCGACGCCACCGCCACCTCGGCGCCGCGCTCCTTCCACGCGCGGCCCTTGTCTTCACTGCGCACCAGCACGCGGACCGCCTTGCCCGCCGCCAGCAGCGTCTCTGCCACCACCTGACCCGTCTGCCCAGAAACTCCAGCGACAACGTACATGCGAACTCTCCTTTGAATATCCGGCTGTGAGAACGAGCCTGCCGGACGGCACCGCGGCGCCGCCCAGGACCGCTCGATATGGTTTTCAGATTAAGCCTGGCTTTGTCAGTAATCAAATCGATGGTAGTCATGATTGATATGAGCCATGAGAATATCTTGGGCCTGGAGGTGTCGCTGCTCCGGGCGCTCGATGCGCTGCTGCGCGAACGGCAGGTGACGCGAGCGGCGCAGCGGCTGGGGCTGACCCAGTCGGCGATGAGCCACGCCCTGCGCCGCCTGCGCGAGCTGTTCGCCGACCCGCTGTTCGT
>DAOMZC010001054.1:0-2633 GCA_035437965.1 Pseudomonadota bacterium | reverse complement strand
CGAGGAACGCCTCGGCTGGGGGCACCCGGCCGTTCTTGATCAGCTCGCGGGCGAAGTTCATGTCCTTGATGCCGCCGGTGGTGGCGCCGAACTCGGTGCCGCCGCCGACTCCGCCCGCAGCGAAGGAGTCCAGCGCCAGCGAGCTGCAGCCGCCCAGGCTGGTCAGGGTAAAGAGAGTGCCGGCACAGAGCCAGGAATCGATGCGACGGATGTTCATGGGCAACCTCATTCCTAAGCAAAAGGGAATGAGTACAGACAGAGCAAGGAGGGCGCCAGGGAATCTGCCCGGATTCGCCTGCGCATGGCCCCTTTCAGCCTGCGGAGCGGCGGCCGGATGGACTCGATCGTCCACCTGCGATCGCCGGGTGGACGATCTCAGCCCAAGCGGCGGTCCCGCGCCCTAGCCGTGGACCAGGCGCCCGACACCGGCGATGCCCAGGGCACCGAGGACGGTCAGCGCCAGCGCCCACAGCAGGATGCCGACCAGCATCCAAGGGAGCAGCCGCCCCGCCGGCGCGCGCAGGAACAGCCCCAGCACCATGCCGAGCGGCGCCCCGGTGAGCCCCGGTCCCAGCAGGCCCAGCCCGACGATTCCGTAGCGCCGCCACACCCGGTCGATCAGGCGCTCCGGCTGCGATCCGGTGGCCGCGTCGCCGCGCCGGCGGAGCAGCCGCTCGTGCAGGCGCGCCCGCACCCGATCTCCGAGCAGCGTGACGAGCAGGGTGGCAAAGATCGAGCCGAGCGCGGACAAAAGGCCGATGAGCAGCGGCGTGAGGCGCAGGGCGAAGCCGGCGGGCACTCCCTCCCACAGCCCGATCATTCCCAGGCCGAACACCGAAAGCAGCTTGATCGACACCTTAGGACCTCGCACCCGAGCATACAGGGGAAGCGGCCACGCGATAAGCCGATTCGGGAGCGGCGCCGGTCCCCGCCGGGCTCACGGCACAAGCGGTCGCCGGCGGTAATTCGTCGGCGAGCGCCGCGGCCAGGGCGGTCAGGGTCGGACCCAGGGGGGCGCTCAGGCGGACCGCGGCGAGCTCGTCGCCGCGCGTTGCGCCCTGGTTGACGATGGCGACCGGGATGCCGCGCTCGGCGGCGCCACGCACGAAACGGAAGCCCGAGTAGACGGTCAGCGAGCTGCCCAGGACCAGCAGCACGGTGCCGCGCGCGAGCATCGCCCAGGCGGCGTCGACTATCGCGCGCGGGACGGTCTCGCCGAAGAAGACCACGTCCGGCTTGAGCACCCCGCCGCAGGCGCCGCACGGCGGGACCACGAAGTCGGCGCTCAGCGCCTCGGCGACCTCGGCGTCGCCGTCGGGGGCCGTCGTCGCGAGGGCCGCGGCGATGGCGGGGTTATGGGCCAGGAGCTCGCCTTGCAGCACCCGGCGCTCGAGCTGGCCGCCGCACGAAAGGCAGCGCACCCGGTGCAGGCTGCCGTGGAGCTCGATGAGCTGCGCGCTGCCCGCGGCCTGGTGCAGCCCATCGACGTTCTGGGTGATGACGCCGGCGAGGCAGCCGGCCTGCTCCAGGGTGGAGAGCGCCGTGTGGGCGGCGCTCGGGCGGGCGGCGGCGACGATCGGCCAGCCGACGGCGCTGCGGCTCCAGTAGCGGCGCCGGACCGCGTCACTGCGCAGGAAGTCCTGGTACTGAATCGGCTGGCGCCGGCGCAGCGCACCGGTGGGACCGCGGTAGTCCGGGATGCCCGAGTCCGTGCTGCAGCCGGCCCCCGACAGGACGACCAGGCGCTGGCCGCGCAGCAGCGCGAGCAGGCTCGCCAAGGAGTCCGAGCGACTCGGGACACTGTCCGGCAGCTCCGGCACGACGCTTCTTATCACCATGCCTTACCAGCATAGCCGAGCGGGCGAGCCAGCGCCGCAAGCTCCGGGGCGCGGCAGCCGCGGGCCAGCATAACCGAGCGGGCAGGCCAGCGCCGCAAGCGCGGGGCGCGGCAGCCGCGGGTCGGGTTGCGTATAGCTTGGCTCGTCTCGTCTCGTCTCGTCAGGGGGCGGTGCCGGCCGGCTCGCCGCTCTTGCCGGGAGGCAGCCCTTCGATGCGCGCGGCACCCTCCCGCCGCACCGGCCCGACAACCTCGGCCCCCTCGACCTGGACCACCGCGCGACCGCTCGCCTCGATGACCCCGGCGGGACCCTCCAGCCGGCCGCCGGCGAGCACGACGCGAGCATCGTCGGTAGCGATGACGATTCGCGGGGCCTGCGCGCGGGCCCCCTGCAGGCGCAGCTGACAGTGCCCGCTGGCCTCGAACAGCGGCGCAAAGGTGCGCTGCACGTCCACTCCCTCCACCACCATGACGGCGTTGCCGGTGCACGACAGCGGCGACTGGCGGTCCCACAGAAACACCAGCGCCCGTCCCTTCAGGGTGCCCGTCCACGGATTGGTCGGCACAAACTGGTCAAGGGCGATGACTCCCGTAAGGGCCAGGCTGAGCAGCGCCGCCAGGGCGCCCACGACGAAGCGGAACAGGCGAGAGAGCATGGGTCTTCCGTCATCGTCCCACGGATCGACCCCGGACAAAAGCAGGAAGTATCGGCGGGCAGTCCTACGTTCTAGCCGGTCCCAGACTAAACCGCGCCCCCGCTCAAACCCGAAGTTTTTCTTCCTCCGGATCAAGGCGC
>DAOMZC010001053.1:0-2634 GCA_035437965.1 Pseudomonadota bacterium | reverse complement strand
CCTAGCAAAGCGCCCGGAGAAAGAAAACTGCCGCGTACTCGCGGCTTCGTTCAACACGGCGGTATCAGTATGTCGTGGCTCGTTTTTTCGCTGCTACGAGTTATTAGTTTGCAGCTTACTCATTATCGGCTGCTCCATCAGGCGTCGGGCTTACTTGCGCTGGTAACGCAAGATTTGCCCTGCGCTCCCGGTCAGCCAGACGTCGCTTGGGCGTGAGCTGCTGATGGCGTGGTCTGGCGCAATTGGCGAGCTTGGCGTGTGGCTTGAGGACTCGGCGCGAGCTTGAGGGTTTGGCGCTCGATTGGCGACACATTCTCCGTCGAAGATCCGTAGACGACGCCCTTCCGGGGAAAGTGAGGGGAAGGCCCGACTCAGCCCCGATGGTCTGCGCAGTGCGGCGCGGAAAGCCGGCGAGCGGCAAAAGTGCCCGGGTCGCAGCGGTAGCGGGGCCGCCGAGCGGCAAACGCCGCACCTGAGCGGCTCGCTTGCCACCGCTGAACGACAGCACTGTGGTCATATATGTCTAACCATTCCACGACGATGCTCTAGCGTTCCGCAGGAGCGCAGGGGTATCTGACCTCCCTGATTTGGCCTTCCGCAGGGACGCATGGCTACCTGACGAGCCTTGCTTGGCCATTCCGCGAAGATGCCCGGCGTTCCGCAGAGGCGCTCGGGCGCCTGGCAACTTCGGCAGGAATTCGGTTAAACGTACTTAATACTACATTTAATCAGCCCAGATCAGTCACAGCCAAGCGGCCTTAATTAAGCCCCTGGCGACGGCAGAGAAAAAGTTGTTGACAGGATCGTGAAGTGGAACGGCAGCACCTGGAGCGGCGACGGCGGACCGCTGCAGAGCTTCTTCGGGGCGTGGGGCAGCGACGCCAGCAACCTGTGGGTGGTGGGCGAGGCGGGCTCGATCTTCAAGTGGACCGGCACCGGGCTGGTCGCCCAGAGCAGCGGTACCACCCAGAACCTGTACGCGGTGTGGGGTAGCGACGCGAGCAACGTCTGGGCGGTCGGGGCCGGCGGCACCCTGCTCAAGTGGAGCGGCGCCGCGTGGGCAGCCCAGGCGAGCGGTGTCACCACGCCGCTGTCAGGGGTGTGGGGTAGCGACGCGAGCAACGCCTGGGCGGTGGGCGCCGGCGGCACCATCCTGCACCTGAGCGGCGGGACCTGGAGCGCCGTGGCCAGCGGCGTTATCAGCGGCCTGTCCGCGGTGTGGGGCACGGGAGCGAACAATATCTGGGCGGTCGGCTCGCTGGGGACCGTCCTCCACTGGGATGGGACCAGCTGGACTTCCGCTGTCAGCGGCACCGGTCAGCTGCTCACTGCGGTGTGGGGGAGCGACGCGAGCAACGTCTGGGCGGTGGGCACCGGCGGCACCATTGTCAGGTGGAACGGCACCGCCGGGACGGCGCAGACAAGCGGCACCACGCAGCAGCGCACCGCGGTGTGGGGCACCAGCGCGACCAGCGTCTGGGCCAGCGGCTACGGCGGGGTGCTGCTCAAGTGGAACGGCAGCACCTGGACGACCCTCGCGAGCGGCTCCTCGCAGGCGCTCAACGCGGTCTGGGGGACGGACGCGGTCAACGTGTGGACCGTCGGCAGCCAGGGGACCGTCCTGCAGCATACGCCGTAGCCGACGCGCTTGGACCCGGCCGCAGCCGTGAGGGGCCGAGTCTGCAGCATACGCCGTAGCCGACGCGCTTGGACCTGGCCGCAGCCGTGAGGGGCCGGGTCTGCAGCATACGCCGTAGCCGACGCGCTTGGACCTGGCCGCAGCCGTACGCTGCAGGATCCCAGGCCGCTCTCCGCGCCATCGCCTCGGGAGCGGAGCTCGGGAGCAGGCAGGGCGGCCTTCCGCTCTGGAGCTGCAGCGCCGCGGCGGGCGGGCGCCCGCGCCGGACCGCGTGGACCGCCACCCGCCGGGCGCTCTGAGTCGCTGGTCTTTACGGCGTCGGCTAGTTGCCGGGTACCATCACCACGACGCCCTGCTGCTCGACCACCTTGACCGACTCGCCATCCCGGCACGAGCCGCCGAAGCTCTTGCCTTCCTTGCTCTTCCCGATGACGCGGCCGGCGGCGATGCTGGTGGTGGTGTGCGAGCCCACGGACTGGTTGCTGGTATTCCCGGACTCGACCGTGAACGAGTAGTTGGTCTCGTTGTGGATGCGGCAGCTCGCCAGCGCCGGGGTGGCAAAGGCGGCGGCGGTCACGGTGCAAAGCGCGAGGACGAAGGTCGATGCGGTCTTCATGACGGTTCTCCACTGGCCGCTGAGGGGGCCGCGGTGGAGACTAGCAAGAAAAATATTCCCAAAGTCCGCCAAAAAGCAGGAATTCTCGCGCATGACTTTCCTGGGAGTCGGCGCTCTGCGCAAGTACCTTGTCGCGGGTGAGCTTGCCACCACAACACAGGAATGGAGAAATCACGTTCGCGCAGACGGAAGTCGTTTTTGGCACGCGGGACTGCGCTCGCGCAAGGGGCCGCAAGTGGTGGGAAAAGCGGTGCGGCGCTCGCCGGAGGAGGGTCGAGAGGTGCCCGGCAGCGACGAAAAGGCGCGGCGCCGCGGCGGCCGGGGGTACTCCCTGGGAATCATCATCTACGAGATGCTGGCCGGCGCCGCGCCTTTTCAC
>DAOMZC010001052.1:0-2635 GCA_035437965.1 Pseudomonadota bacterium | reverse complement strand
GCACCGCGGTCGCGGCCTCGGCGAGGCGCTGGTCCTGTCCTGCCTGGCCGATGTCGGCGAGCGGCCGGACGGCGGCGTCATCGCCTGGGTCGGCCCCGAGGCGTTCTACGCCCGCACCTGCGGCGCCGTCCCCGACCGCCGCTTTGTCGTCTACGAGGAACCCTGATGCTGGGAGTGTTCGGAACGCCGCTGCGCGGCATGGTGCTCTGCGCCGGCATGGGCAGCCGGCTCGGCGAGCTCGGCGAGGAGCTGCCCAAGCCCCTGTTGCCCGTGTGCAACCACCCGCTCCTCACCTACGGCCTGGCGCTGCTGCGCGGCTTCGGGATCACCGAGGTGGGCATCAACCTGCACCACCTGGGCGAGCTCATCACCGCCGCGCTCGGCGACGGCCGTGACTACGGGGTCGAGCTCAACTACTCGCAGGAGCCGGAGCTCCTCGGCACCGGCGGCGGGCTGCGCAAGCTGGCGAAGTTTCTCACCTACGACGGGCGCGAGCCGTGCGTGGTGGTAAACGGCAAGCTGCTCATCGATGTCGACCTGGAGGCGGTGCTCGCCCTGCACCGGGTCACCGGCGCCACCGCGACGATGGTCCTGCGCGAGACGCCCGACGCCGATGCCTGGGGCGCCGTCGAGGTCGACCACGACGGCCGCATCCACCGCCTGCTCGGCCAGACCAGCCCCCTGCCGCCGCCGACCTCGCTGTCGCGCTGCATGTTCACCGGCGTGCAGATCATCGAGCCGCAGCTGCTCGCCCGCCTGCCCGACGGGCAGCCCTCGTGCGTGGTCCGCCAGGGCTACGTGCCGGCGCTGCGCGAGGGCGAGGTCCTGTCGGGCTACATCATCCCCGGCTACTTCTTCGAGCACTCGACGCCCGAGCGCTACCTGCAGGGCAACCTCAACGCCCTGCGCGGCGACGCCCAGCTGACCTACCCGCCGGGGCCGCTGCAGGGCATAAGCCCGCGCGCCCAGATAAGCCCGCGCGCCATGATCATCGGCCCGGTGTGCATCGGCGCCGGCGCCGTCGTCGACGATGGGGCGATCGTCGGACCCGACGCGATCGTCGGCGAGGGCGCACGCATCGAGCGCGGCGTCCACCTGGTGCGCACCATCGTGTTCGCCGGCGCCCACGTGCGCAAGAGCGTCTACAGCGCGGTAGTGACCACCAAGGCGGTCTACCCCATCGACCAGCAGAGCCAGGGCGAGCCGGCGGCCAAGGCCCCGTGACCGGCGCGCCCCTTTCACCTTCTCAAGCGAGGTTCGCCGATGAGCGAAAAGACCGCAGAGCGACCCCTTAGCCGCCCCGCCACCGAGTCCCGGCCCGCCGCCAGCGGCCCCGCCCTGTCGGCGCAAGAGCGCGCCGAGCGCGAGATCGCCCAGATCGACGAGCAGCTCGACGTCATCATGACCAAGCCGGAGAACCGCGCCGCGCTCGTCAACCGCCCCGACCAGGCGCTGCAGCCGCCGGCCGGCCGCTCGATTACCCCGTCGGTGTCGGCGCCGATCGAGGCAAGTGGCATCAACCACCTGGTGCTAAACTGCGTGGTGCCCGGCCTGGGGTCGCTGGTGCGCGGCCGGTACGGCCTGGGGCTGCTCCAGCTCGGCCTGCTGGTCGCGGCGGTGCCGGCGCTGTTCTTCAAGCTCTGGCTCGGGCTCTTGCTGGCCGTCTTCGCCTATGTGTGGTCGATAAGCAGCGGCGTCGGCTTTCTCGGTCAGCCGACAAAGACCTGGCGCTAAGGACAAACCCGGCATAGAAGAGCTGCTCATGATCCCCTACCGCAAGCACGTGCTCATCTGTACAAACCGCCGCGACCCGGACAACCCCAAGGGCTCGTGCGCCCACTCGGGCAGTGAGGCCATCTGCGAGGCGTTCAAGAAAGAGCTGCACGCCCGCGGCCTCAAAGGCCAGATGCGCGCCAACTCCTCGGGGTGCCTCGACCAGTGCGCTCACGGGCCCACGGTCGTCGTCTACCCCGACGCTGTGTGGTACCAGGTAAAGAGCCCCGCGGAGGTGAAGGAAATCGTCGAGCAGCACCTCATCGGCGACCAGCCGGTCGAGCGCCTGCGCCTCAAGTAGCCCGCCCGCGTCCTCCCCAGCGGCGAGCTCGTAGGTTCGCTGGGCTCACTGAACTCACTGAACTAGCCGGGCTCCGGTGCTCGTCCAGCAGCGCGGCAGGTCGCCGGAGACCGCTCCCCAAGGTCTGGCAAGCGGCCGAGCTCCGCGCCGCTGCTGCCGCGCTGGCGACGGTAACCCGGCCGCGCTGAAGCGCCGCGATCGCAGAGGAATTTGACTGGCACTGTACAATTTAGGCGATGCCGCGATCGCCCCAAACCGCGCCGGTTGGTGAGCCATCGTCCAGCTCGCGCCGCCGCCGCCGACTCGCTGCCTGGGGGCTGATTGTCGTCGGGCTGGGGCTTGCGGGGGCGCTCATCTGGGTGCCGCGCTACAGCGAGCGGCAGCGGCTCCGGCAGCAAGCCGCCGAGCGCCAGCGGTGGGCCCTGGCGGACCAGGCCCGCCGCGCCATTGCCGAGGAGGCCGGCGAGCAGCCGGGTGAGCTGGTCGACCACGGGCCGAGCCAGCTCGCCGAGCTGCGACGCAGCGTGGCCGCGGTTGCGCGAGGCGGGGACCCCGGGGCCC
>DAOMZC010001051.1:0-2642 GCA_035437965.1 Pseudomonadota bacterium | reverse complement strand
TGAGATGGAACCGAGCATCGCCGCGCAGCGGCCCGCGTGATTTCCCACTGCGGATCGGGCGACGGTAGAGGCGGGGAATTGGGACTCTGCCGCTGGGAACGGTGGGCTCAGGGGGTGCGGGCGGCGCCGCTGGGGGTGACTCCGCTTGGAGGCGCGAGCAGCTGCTTTACCTGGGCTACGCACGCCTCCAGGTGCGACCGGGTCGGCAGCGGCAGCGCGCTGTTGCCGCTGGCGGCGGTGAGCCGGCGCAGCAGCTCGGCGAGCTGCCGGCGCGCGCTCGCCTGCGCGTCGTAGGCGACGGAGGGCCCGCGCAGCGCCAGCAGCTCGCCGAGCAGGTCCAGGTGGATGCGCTGCAGATCGCGGCGCAGCGGCGGAATCGGGCGCGGCTGCTGCCACACCTCGGCCCACAGCCCCTGGGTCAGCTGCTCGTGCAGCTCGGCCACGGTCAGGCCCTGCGCCGCTCCGAACTTGAACTCTTCATCGACCATGCGCTGCTGACGCAGCGGCTCCATGAGTCGCACCAAGAGGTCCCGCTGCTCGGCGTGCAGATACTGATAGATCGGATAGTCGATGCGGTCGGTGAACAGCGCCAGCGCCGGTCCGCCGGACAGCGCGCCGCCGAGGCGGGTCAGGACCTCCGCGCTCAGCTGCAGAGGATTGTCGCCCAGCGCGTACTCAAGCAGGGTGGCGAGCGCCGCGCGCTGCTTGGCCTTGGGAACCACCGTGAACGGCGGCCGCAGCCCCGGGTCACCCACCCGATCGCGCAGCCGGTACTGGCCGCCGACGTACTTTACCAGCGGCGCCAGGGAGCGAAAGTAGGCGGTGAGCAGCCGCGACACCGCCAGCGATAGCTCGCCGTAGCGATCCCCGGACTGGAGCAGGCGCCCCGGCAGCCGCGGCGCAATCGAGCGAACTATATCGGCGCGCTCGCGGCCCCACTGCAGCGGGTCGTCGCCCAGGTCGTGCTGGTTGACCAGCGGATCGACGGCCCCGGGCGCGTCGTCCTCATCGTCGGTGGCGAACGAGTAGCCGCGCTCCCCGAAGGCGCGCACCGCGGCCTGCGCGTCGGCCTCGTCGCGCGCGTACCCGTAGGTGATCGTCAGCAGATCCGCGTCGCCCAGGCCCGGGCTGTAAAACGGAAAGTCCAGGTTCAGCGTGTCCAGCTGGCGCGGCAGGTTGAGCCCCGGGTAGTCCATCACCGAGCTGGCCGCGCCGTGCTCGCGCACCCACGCCGGGTCGGCCAGCCGGGCCATCGGCACGTCCGCCGAGGCGCGGAAGTTGTGGCGCAGCCCCAGGGCGTGCCCGACCTCGTGGGTGACCGTCTTGCGCAGCCGGTCGTGAATGAGCTTGCGCGGCAGCGGCGCCAGCGTCCCGATCGTCCCCGTGCTGAGCAGCGCCAGCTGCAGGAGCGCGGCCTGCTCGCCGCCGACCAGCGCCTCGTCGCAGCGGTCGGGTCGGCCCGGCGGTTCCGGTCGGCCCGGCGGCTCCGGTCGGTCCGGTCGGCCAGCCGGCGGCTCGGCAGGGCTCGCGGCGGGGGTCAGGGCGGGAGCGCCACCGGGCAGGAACAGGCGCCCCTGGTCGTAGTCGCTCTTTAGCGCCGCCGCGTCGATGACCACCCGCGCCCCCAGCACCTCGCCGGTGCGCGGGTCGACGATCTGCCGCGCCTGCCCCTTGCGGCTCCCACCGACCGTCGCCACCCAGCGGATCACCGAGCGCCGCACATCCCCGAGCTCGGCGTGCGGCGGCAGCGGCGCCACCGCGATGGCCTCGTGCCAGCCCGCCGCCGCGAGGGCCCGGTTCCACGCCAGCACCCCCTCGCTGACCGTCGGGATGAACTCCGGCGGGATGCTCGGATCGAGATAGAAAGTGATCGGCTGCCGCGGGCGCCACAGCTCCCCGACCTTCTCCCCGGGGGTGAGGCGCCAGCGCTTGATGAAGTAGTCCGGCCGGTCTTCGTAGGGGCGCGACAGGTCCTTGCGCTCGATGGCGAAAAAGCCGATCCGCTCGTCGGCGAGCCGCATCGGCATCGGCTCGGCGGGCAGCGCCGTCAGGTGGTAGGCGATGCGCAGCGAGATCATGCGCGGATCCGCCGAGCCGGGGATGCTGAGCTGCAGCTTGGAGGCAAAGACCTGCTGGGTGTAGGCGATGACGCCGTCGGGCCGAGTCACCGTGCGCTCGATGCGGCTCAGGCCCGGCTGCGGCGTCAGATCGACCTTGTCCTTGGCGCGGGCGAGCTCGCGCAGGACCGCCTCCAGGTGCTGCTCGATCGGCACCAGGCTCCCGAGCAGCAGCTTGTCCAGCGACACCGCGATGCCCTCGGGGAGAGTGCTGACGATCGGGCACACGGCGATCACCGAGTCGCTGGTCGCCGCCTGCAGGGCGCGCCGCTGCTGCTCGCCCTCCGAGGCGAACAGATCGAGCTGCCGCCGCACCAGCAGCAGCTCGCTGCCGCGCCGCTCGAAGGTGACCAGCAGATCGTTGAGCGCCGCGTAGCCGACCCCCGGCGACAGCTCCTTGACCGCCAGCCCCTGGGTGAGCTCGGCGTGGAGGAGGAAGTCGCGGCCAAGCCGCCCCTTGGGCACCACCAAAAGGACCTTGCCGCCCTGATCCACCGTCGGGAAGAAGCCCTGCCGCACCTTGCC
>DAOMZC010001050.1:0-2642 GCA_035437965.1 Pseudomonadota bacterium | reverse complement strand
CAAAGAGGGCTTCCCACCGACGAGCTGAGTGCGTCACACCTGGTCGCGAGCGGCGCCCAAGGCCCGCCGCAGCGCTCACGAGCGGCTGCTAAAGCCCGCCCGCCGTGACTCCGAACGGCTGCGGTAAGAGCCCGCGCGTCACCGCTCACAAGCGGCTGCGGTAACAGGCCCGCCCGTCGCGGCAGAGCGTGGCATGGACCAGGCCGCCGTCGGGACCGGCGCACTCCATCGTCGAGCAGCACCAGTACACCGCGGTGCTGCCGTCGCCCTTCTGCCAGAGCAGCGGCTCCCCATCGGTGGTCACGAGCGGCGTGAAGGCCAGCTTGGTGCGCAGCTTGCGGCAGACGGCAAGCTCGCGCTCGACGT
The DNA here is from genome assembly GCA_035437965.1 of Pseudomonadota bacterium. Classification (GTDB taxonomy): domain Bacteria; phylum Myxococcota_A; class Polyangia; order Palsa-1104; family JAEUJZ01; genus CALFML01. The sequence goes on along the minus strand of DAOMZC010001050.1, from coordinate 2,276 downwards.
CGTCGACTGAGGCTGCCGAAGCGGGGAGCTCGGCATCCGGGCCGGCGGGCGAATGGGTCGGGTTTGCGGGCACGTTTTCCCTCTTACTTCCCGCCGAGCAGCTCGAACGCGGCGCGCGCGACGAGGCCCTGGCACAGGGAGACCTTGTAGCTGTTCTTGGCGAGCGGCGTCGCCCCTTGCACCGCCGCCTGACCGACTGCACGGACGCCGGCCGCGTCGACCTTCTTGAGCTGCTGCAGCGCCGCCTCCGCCGCCTTGGCCCGCCACGGCACGGGGGCCACCGAGCCGAGCACGACGCGCGCCGACTCGACCGGCCGGCCGGTGCCGGTGCGCACGGCGATGGCGACGTCGCACAGCGGCCAGTCGAAGCTCTGCTTCTGCTTGACCTTCAGGTAGATGTTGCGCTCGCCGGCGCGCGGGGTGGGCACGTAGACGGCGGTGATGACCTCGCCGGGCTCGACGCGGTTCTCGCGCTTGACGTCCCCGCCGGGCTGGCTCGGGGCGACCAGCAGCGCCGACAGCCGCGCGAAGCGCTCACCGGCGGGCCCGAGCAGGGCGACGATCGCCTCCAGCGCCACCAGCGCCACCGCCGTCGCCGAGGGGTGGACGGCGCTGCAGCTGCGGTTGTCGAAGATCGAGTGGAAGTCGTTCTCGCCCTCCTGGGCGAAGCACACGGCGCCGCCCTTCTTGAGGCACAGGTGCTCGACCGAGCGGAAGTACCAGCAGCGCGGCCGCTGCAGGAGGTTCCCGCCGAGCGTCGCGACCTGCCGGATCTGCGGCGTCGCCGCCCCGCCGGCGGCCGCGCTGAGCGCCGGGACGTGCTGGTTCAACAGCGGGTGCTGCGCCAGCTGGGCGAGCGTCGCGCACGCCCCGAGGCGCAGGCAGTCGCGCGGCGGCGGCTCGGCCCCGGCGGTATCGGCGGGCAGGAGCTTGGCCACCCCTTCGGGCAGCGCCTCCTTCTTCACCTCGACGATCTCGGCCATGCCGCGGGCGCTCAGGCGGCGCAGGTTGATGAGCCGCTCGGGCGCCTCCAGCCCTTCCTTCAGCCGGTCGAGCACATCGACGCCGCCCGCCTTGACCACCGCCGGCCCGCCGCGCTGGCTCTGCAGCTCCGCGACCACCTGCTCCGGGGTCTTCGCTTCAATCCAGGTAAACGTGTTCATAAGACCTGTCCCCTGTGCTTATCGCTTGTCGTGGGCGTCGTGGAGCTCGGTTAGGTCGGCCGCCGCGCCGGCATCGGGGTCGCCGCCACCTGCAGCGCCGCCAGCACCCGCGCCGGGGTGATCGGCAGCTCGCGCAGCCGCACCCCGATCGCGTTGTAGATCGCGTTGGCCACCGCCGCCGCCGTCGGCACGGTCGACGGCTCGCCGATGCCGCTGGCGTCGGTGGACGAGCGACCGCGCAGCTCCTCAAGGAGGATGACGTCGATCTGCGGCACGTCGAGCGAGCCGGCGATCTTGTACTGCTCGAAGTTGCCGTTCAAGACCTTGCCGGTCTTGCGATCGAGGCGCCGGTCCTCGAACAGCGCGTAGGAGACCCCCTGGATGACGCCGCCATAGATCTGGCTGCGCGTCAGCATGGGGTTTATCGGCCGCCCGCAGTCGTGGGCGGCGACGACGCGCAGCACGCGCACCACGCCGGTCAGGGTGTCGACCTCGACCTCGGCGAACTGCACGCCGCCGAGCTGGCCGAAGCCGGTGCCGCGGGTGCGGGCGCTGTTCTGGAAGCCGCCGTAGTCGGCCTGGCGCTCGGCGGTCCCGACCACCTGCTCCTTGCGCAGCCGGGCCGCCGCCTGCTTGAACGGCAGCGCCGGGGTGGGCTTGCCGCCCTTGAGCCCGACGATGCTGCCATCGGGGTTGAGCGTCGGCGGCTTGTCGAGCCCGAGGACCTGCTGGAGCTCCTTGAGCAGGGCCTGCTTGGCGGCGAACGCGGCGTCGCGGGCGACCGGGGTGATCGACGCGGTGGTGACGCTGCCCCCCGAGCCGGGCCCGAGCGGCAGCCGGGTGTCACCGAGCGAGACCTTGATCCGCTCGACCGGCAGCCCGAGCTCCTCGGCGACCACCTGGGCGAGCGGCGTGCGGATGCCGCCGCCGATGTCCTGCACGCCGGCGAGGAGCTCGACGTTGCCGTCGCGGTGGATGCGCACCTCGGCGTGCGAGGCCAGGTTGACCAGGTGGTACCACAGGCCCTGGGCCATGCCGAGGCCGCGCCGCAGGTGGCCCAGGCTCCCCGCGGCCGGACCCTGGCCGGGCGGACGGCGGCGATCCCAGCCGATG
>DAOMZC010001049.1:0-2643 GCA_035437965.1 Pseudomonadota bacterium | reverse complement strand
AGAAGTCCTCGAGCGGGTTCTGGGAGCCTTCAGGCTTTTTGCCGTCTTGATTAGCCGGGGGCACGTCGGTTCTCCTACTCACTCAGGCCAAGCTCGCGGCGCAGGCTCGAAAGCTCCGCCGAGACGCTGAAGGCGCACAGCGCACGCGCCGTCCGCACCGCCGCCGCGCTGCCGTCACGCAGGCTCACACCCGAGTCTTCCAGGGCCGCGGCCAGGTTGCCGGTGATGGCCAGCGCCAGCTGCGCGCTGCCGAGCATCACCGCCTGCTGCCAGCCGACGATAAACTGGTTCCCTTCGCTACCCGCGAGCGGCCCGAGCCGCGGCGCCAGCGCCTTGAGCCCGTTTCGCTCCTTGCGACTGATCACGCGGTCCAGGGCCCGGTTGCGCTCATCCAGCCGCCCCCGCAGCTCCGCCGACAGCGCGGGGCCGGGGACCTGCGCCATGGCGCAGCACGAGGCGATGAACAGCAGCACCTCCTGCACGTCGCCGTCGAGCGGGCCCAGGCGGTCGGGCAAGAGCGCCAGGCGGCGCACCAGCCGGAAGAACAGCACCGGCGAGATCGTCGGCAGGGGGCCGGTGTAGCTGCTGCCGCAGATCAGGTTGCTGCCCGAGATCTGGCACAGGTCCTTGTCGCGGGCCATGAACAGCCCATAGCTCAGCGTCATCCCGCCCGAGCCGAGCCCGAACCGGTTGGCCAGCTGGTCGATGGTGCTCCAGCTCGTCGGGACGTCCTTGGTGTTGAGGCGCTCGCGCGCCTGCACCCCGAGCGCCCCGAGCTCCGGCCCGAGGACGCGGTTGGCGCTGTCGGAGACCTCGCTCCACAGCTCGGCCAGCACGCCGCGGGCCTCGGGGGCGAAGGCGACGGTGCGCAGCGGCGGCCCGACCGAGCGGCTCGGGACCTTCAGGGCGGCCGGCGCCACGGCCACCTCCGGCACGGGCCGGCCGACAGAGGCCAGCACCGCCCGCTCGGCCTGGTGGGCCAGGCTGTACAGGTCGTTGAAGCGGTGCCACTTGAAGATCAGGCTCAGCGCCTGGAACGGCACCGGCTCGAGCGGCACCTCGGGGCTCGCCATCGCCGCCGCCTGCTTGCGCGCCTCGGCGGCGGCGCGCCCGAAGACCACCGGCGGCCGCGCGAGCTCGCCGGTAATCCGGGCCAGCTCGATGAGCCGCTCCAGCGCCGGCAGCGCCAGCGGGACCTCTTTTAAGACCTGCTCGACGACCGCCAGGGCGGCGGCGGGGTTGTGGGTGTGCTTCTCCAGGATCTCGGCGAGCTCGAGCGACAACTGCTGCCGCTCGCCGCTGAACGCCGGCGCGGTGGGCAGGCGGTCGAGGAGCTCGCGCAGGGTGGCGGCGGCCTCGGCGGTCTGGCCGAGCTGCAGCTGGAGGATGCTCAGCCAGCGGTACTGCTCGCCCTGGGCGTGCACCTCTTCGAGGGTGTCGACCTCGCCGCCGCGCAGCGCCCGGTAGCGCTGGCCGAACTCGATGGCCTTCTGCACGTGGATGGCGGCGCGCTCGGGCGCGGTCTTGGCGAGCAGCCGGGCCACCGCGGCGTGCGCGGCCTGGCGCTCTGCCGGCTTGGCGTCGAGCGCCAGGAAGCGCTCGTAGTGGTAGATCGCCGCCTCGGTGTCCCCGTACTGGCCGCGCAGCTCGGCGAGCCCGTAGTGGGCCAGCGCGTGCTCCGGCTCGAGCTTGAGCAGCGCCGTCAGATCGCTCTCGGCCGCCGCGTCCTGACCCGACTGCCGGGCGAGGCCGGCGCGCTGGGCGAGCAGCGTCACCCGCAGCGCCTGCTCGCTGCGCCGCATGATCTCGTCGCCGGCCTCGCTGACCGGCAGCCCCAGGCGGAAGTTCAAGAGCTCGAGCAGCGGCCCCGCATCGCCGGTCTCCTCGGCGCGGCGGGTGAGCAGCGGGTGCAGCTCGGCGAGCGCCGCCGCATCGAGCGGCCGGCAGTCCAGCACCGTGCGCAGCGCCGCCGCGGCGCTGTCCGTCTCGCCCAGGCGCAGCAGCAGCTGGGCCGCCTCGCTGTAGAGCTCTGCCCGCTCCTCATCGTCGCTGAGCTCGCCGGCGAGACGCAGCGTGTACAGGGCATAGGCGTGCACCCGCGCCGCCGCCTCGGGCTCGAGGGGCTTGTCGCGGTCGAGCTCGTCCGCGGTGGGAATTGTCGCCTGGCGCAGCAGCAGCAGCGCCATCACGCTGCGCGGGGCCAGCTCCAGCGCCCGCAGGGCGGCCAGCGCCGCGTTGTGACAGAAGGTCGCGCGGCTCGCCGGGTCGATCTCGACGCCCTGGGTGTCGGTCGCCTGCAGCAGCCACACCTCGGCCTCCAGCAGGATCCACTGCAGCCGATCGGCCACCTCGCCCGGCGGACACAGCTCAAGGCGGGCCCGCAGGGCGGGCAGGATCTCGGGCGTGCGCGCCAGCTGCTCGGCCAGCGCCGGGTCGGCCAGCAGGTCGCACAGCGGCACGATCACCTGCGGCACCTCGCCGGGCAGCCGGTAGGCCTGGATGAGGCGCCGCGCCGCTTCGGCCTGCTGGGCCGGCTCGTCTTCGTTGAGGGTCCCAAGCAGGCCGGCGCGCAGCCACAGCTCGCCGATCACCGCCTTGGGCTCGCTGTCGCCGAGGGTGCCCAGGTGCTGCGCCAGCGCCGCC
>DAOMZC010001048.1:0-2650 GCA_035437965.1 Pseudomonadota bacterium | reverse complement strand
GATCTTGACGTGGTCCTTGTCCCCGTCCTGCTCGACGAGGAAGACGTTGTCCGGCTTGAGGTCGCGATGGACGATGCCGCGGTCGTGCACGGCCTGCAGGCCGGTGGCGATCTGAGCGGCGATCCGGCACGCCCGCAGCGCCGGCATCGGGCCGCCGCGCAGCACCTTGCCGAGCGTCGGGCCGTGCAAGAGCTCCATCACCAGGTACGAGCGGCCGTCATCGAGCACCCCGAAGTCCGAGATGTACACGGTGTTCGGGTGACGGATCTGCGAGGCCAGCTTGGCCTCCTGCAGGAAGCGCAGCTGGGCGACCTGGTCCTGCGGCTCGAGCAGGATCTTCACCGCCACCGGGGTGTCCAGGAGCACGTGCCGCGCCTTGTAGACCATGCCCATGCCGCCGCGGCTCAGGCGGGCCAGCATCAGGTAGCGATCGCCCAGGACCGCGCCGAGGATCGGATCGGCGGCGTCTTCAGCGCCGGGCGTGCCGGGCGCGCCGGGGTTGCTCGGGCTGCCGGTGCCGATGGCCGGCTCGGAGATCGCCCCGGCGGCACACGAGTGGCGCTCGTTATAGTTGTAGATGCGACCGCATACAGCGCAGCGCTTGGTAAGCGCCATCCCTGGGGGAGAAGACGACATAGAATAGGTCTCGCCTAGGGTAGCACAGATCATCGGACCCTCTCTAGCGGGCGCGGCGACGGAGAGGGCCGCCAAAGAGCCGCCCGGCAGCCGAGACCAGAGCCCGAGACCAGGGACCAAGGCCAGAGCCCGAGACCAGAGCCCGAGACCAGAGCCCGAGACCAGAGCCCGAGACCAGAGCCCGGGACTATAGACTGAGACCACCGATAAGCCGATGGGGGACGCTCATGACGACAAGCACGCAGACCGAGTACGGGATCAGGCAGTGCCAGCTAGGGACTGACGATGCGGCGGGCGCTCCGGCGGGGAGCCCGCGCCGGCGTGTCCGCCGCCCGGGGTCGCGCCGGCTGGCGGTCCTCGGCGCGCTCGCCCTGGGCGGTCTTGGCTGCCAGGATCCCGGCGCGCAGCAGCCCATCGACATGGGCCCGACGACGGGGATGATCAGCTCGAGCGTGGGCACGAGCCCGGCGCTCGCCAATGACCCCTTCGATGCGGCGATCTGGCTGGACGGCGACGACGCGAATAAGAGCCTGATCTTCGCCACCGAGCGTACCCAGGCGATGGGCCGGCTCTACTCCTATGATCTTGTCGGCCAGAACCGCCAGAGCTCGAACCTCCTTATGCAGCCGGGCCTTGTCGACATCAAGGCCGGCTTCGCGCTCGGCGGCCAGACCCTGGACCTGGTCGCCGTCGCCGAGGCGGGCGCGGCGCACATCCGCATCTTCACGCTCGATCGCGCCAGCGGTCAGATGACCGACATCACCGGCTTCACCGACGTGTTCAAGGATCGTACGGGTGACTCGGCGATTCCGGTGGGGGTGGCGCTGTACCGGCGGGCGAGCGATAGTGCAGGGTTCGTGGTGGTCAGCCCGCTCTCGGGGCCGGTGACGAACTACCTTTATCAGTACCGGCTGGAATACGTAGCCGGGAAGGTAAACCTCACCTACGCGCGGCGGTTCGGCGAGTTCAGCACGATCGTGACGCCGGGCGATGCCGACGTAAAAGGGCTCCTCGTCGACGACGCCGCGGGGTATCTGTACTACACGGACAAGTCCTTCGGCATTCGCAAGTACCTTGCCGATCCGGATGCGCCAAACGCCGACGCGGAGCTTGCGGTGTTCGGCAAGAGCGAGTTCGCCGGCGGCCGCAACGGCCTTGCCCTCTACGAGAAACCGGACGGCAGCGGCTACCTCCTGAGCGTCGACCAGAGCGCGAGCCAGAGCCGCGTGCTCTTGTGGAGCCGCACGGGCGTCGCGGGAAATCCGCACAACCAGCCGCTCGTCTCGACCCTCAACCTGAACGCGGATTTCATCGACGGCATCGCGGTGACCTCGGCGCCGCTCGGCAGCCGCTACCCAAGCGGGCTCCTCGCCGTCAGTAACCGGAGCGGCAAGAACTTCCTTTATTACGACTGGCAGCAGATTGCCCTCGCGCTCGCCTTAAACTAGCCAAGCCGGCGGCGGCGGCGGTCCCTTTGGGAGTCTGAAGGGAGCCAAGGCTCCTGTAGACGCTACTGTCGACGATGGGAGGAAGCTTGCTCGCCTCGCCGCGGTCCGGCTATGATGGCAAGAGCGCGCCATCCTGCGTGTTCACGCCGCCTCCAGGGGGAAGTATTCAGTGCCACCGCCAGGGCCACCCAAGCTGCCCGCCGATCTCGCTGGGTCACGTCGTCCAGAGCCGCCGAGCAGCAGCGCCAAGCCCCGGGAGGACGAGGGACCCCAGGCGCCCCAGCTGAGCACCCTGCTTACCACCACGCAGCGGCTCGAGCAGGCGACCCAGGCCAACTCGACCAGCATCAACGGGATGCTGGCGGTCACCCAGCGGCTCGAGCAGTCGGCGCTGTCGAGCACCGCCGGCCTGCAAGCGATGCTCACCGAGCTGCAGACGCTGCGCGGTCAGCTCAAGGACCAGTCGGGGCGCGAGCTGGCGGTGCCGCCGCCGCTGCTCGCGCCGCCGCCGCCGCGCTCACCGGGCAGCGGGCTGGCGGCCGTGGCAGCGCTGGTGGCGGCGATCG
>DAOMZC010001047.1:0-2661 GCA_035437965.1 Pseudomonadota bacterium | reverse complement strand
GCGTGAGGTTGTCGGGGATGTCGAGCCGCACCTTCGCGGCCACGCCGCCGCCGGTGGAAGCGCTGGCGCTGCCGATGCGCGGATCGACGCGCCCTTCGATGCCCAGCGAGAAGGCGCGGTAGCGTAGCTCGGCCTGGGCGGTCACTCCCAGCGAGCCGATGGCGGGCGTGGCGCCGACCCCCACCTGCAGGCCCGCGCCCACGCGGAAGCGGACCGGGGAGCGCGGCGGCGGCGGGCAGGCCGGACAGACCGGGCAGGGCGGCGGCGCCGGTGACGATGCTGGCGTCGGCGACGGTGGCGGTGTTACCGGCGGCTCGCTCGGCAGCGCGGGCCGTGACAGCACGAAAGGATCCACGGCAATACAGATCGCCAGCACCATCGCCGACGCCAGCTCCTGACAGTCGTTGCGCGCCGTGGTGAGCAGCCGCGAGCCGGTCACTCGACCGCTCGCATCGCGAAGCTCCACGACGGCACGCAGGCCGCGCGGCCCGCGCGTCAGCACCGCCGATACAGCGCTCGGCGCTTCGGCGCGGAATGGATCGTAGCCGAGCCGCGCCGCAGCCGACTCGCGCAGCGTCTGCTCGTCCGGGCAGCCGGCCGCGCCCTCACCTCTAGTATAAAGCAGGCGTACCGCCTGGGTCTCGGCGTGCGCCGCGGCGAGCTGCCAGGTCAGCGCCAGCAGCACCCCGGCGTGCCGCCACGGCAGCGGCAGCCCGAGCCGCCGCTGGTTCCGACTCAGCCTCCGTCTCTCTGGTAACATGGGTAAGACAGTGTACCTGCTCGACAAGTATCGAGCTGCTTGTTCCCGTGCCGCCCTGCGGCGACCCGAAAAGCCCCACGCCAGGCCAGGACGCGCCGCCTCGTCAGCCCGCGCGCCCGCCCTTGAGAAGCTTGAGCCGCTGCGCCTGCTTCGCCCCGGCGACCGCCTCGGGCCTTGCATAGTGGGCTTCGGTGACGGTCGGCGACGCGTGGCCCAGCGCCGCGGCGACCGTGTGAGACAGCGCGCCGGCGCTATAGGCGATGCTCGCCCAGCCGCCGCGCAGCGCGTGCGGACAGACCACCGGCACGCCGGCGAGCTGACAGTATCGCTTGAGGTTCTGAATCAACCAGACACTGCGCGGAAAGACTCCCAGCGCATTGCGTAGCAGCGGCTCGGTCCCCGCTCGCCCGCGAGTGCGCGCACGCACCGCTGCCTGGATGACGGCCGGCAGCTCGGGCGCTCGCTTGCCGGCGTCGGTCTTGGCCTGGGGTATAAGGAGGCGCGTGCCACCGGCGTCTACATCCCGGACCACCCGCTGCAAGATCTCCGAGGAGCGCACGCCGCAGAAGATCACCACCAGGATCGCCAGCGCACCATCGGAGGTCATCGCCTCGGGCAAGCATGCCTCGACCAGCCTGTTGGTCTCGTCGAGCGTCAGCTGCGGCTTGCCGCGCTTCGGCCTGCCGACCGGCTTTACCGCTGCCCACGGATTCTGCTTGGTGAGCCCTTCCTCAAGCGCCCACTTCCACAGCGACTTCGCCCTGACCAGCGCCTCGTGGTGGGTCGCCACTGCGCACGTGGGGACGAGCTCCAGGTATCGCGCCTTCGCCCGCGCGTGCCCCAGCGAGACCACCGCGACCTCGGCCAGCGGACCTACAATCAGATCCAGCTTCGTCCGCGCCGATGAGACAGTCGCCGCCGCGCGATCGTTGAGCTCCAGGTGCTCGAGGTACCGCGCAACCAGGTCCCCGACCGTCAGCCCGACGTGCGCCCGGTACGCCGCGATCTGCTGCTCGGCGAGCTCGCGAGCGTCTTCCACCGTGCGGCCAACCGGACCCCACTGGATACGGCCCGCGCCTGCCGAGAGGCGAAATCGGAGTCCGGCTCGGTGCGGGTAGGCTCGCTTGGAGAGTCTGATGGTCGACATGCGTTCGCAGCAGGCTCCTCTCCAGCTACCAGGGCGAGCGCCTTTTGCGGCTGCGCTCGGCGGTCGTACTCTTCCCACCACGCCGCAGCGAACGCGCGCCCGACGGCGTCGGCGTCCTCGTCTGCTATCCGGCGGCGCGTGGTCATGCCTTGGCAGCTTCACTTTATCACGGTCAGGTTGCGGTGAATATTGGGAAATCGCCCCGGCCTGCCGCGCGCACTCAGCCGGATGCCGCCACTTGGACGCACCTACGCACACAACGTCATCCGCGCCACTTGCCCTCTTCTTCCAGCTACTTCCTCGTTGCGTACTGCAGTCTAAAAGCAGACCGCTCGGGTGCGAGGTTCAAGCCGCTGCCATCGATAACCAAGCCGCTGCCATCGATAACCAAACCCTCTGCAGTCGATAGCCAAGCCTCTGCAGTCGATAGCCAGGCCTCTGCAGTCGATAGCCAAGCCTCTGCAGTCGATAATCGAACCCACTGCAGTCGATAACCAAGCCTCTGCAGTCGATAATTAAACCCACTGCAGTTGATACCCAAGCCGCTTCAGCCGAGACCCACGCCGCTTCAGCCGAGACCCACGGCTCTGCAGTTGATAATGAGTTGCTTGCAGTGGATAAGCAGGATATTGACCCCAGGCAGGATTGATTTTTCCCACGATGAATCAATTCTGGGGACACTAGCTCAGACGAAGCCCGAGTTTGTCAGCGACTCGCAGTCCGACTTCAGACCTGAATTTTCCGTCGGAGATAT
>DAOMZC010001046.1:0-2667 GCA_035437965.1 Pseudomonadota bacterium | reverse complement strand
ACGAGGCTGCCCCGCGCGGCTGGACACGAACTCGGGCCGCTCGCTACGTTTTGCCACAGCCTGCTAATCTGGCGGGCAAGACTTACCTGGAGGTGACGGCGATGGGGGCAAACCTTTGGCTCGGTGCGGGCGCGGTCTCGGGGCTGATCTCGGTCGCGGCGGGGGCTTTCGGGGCGCACGGCCTGCGCGGCCGGCTGAGCCCCGAGCTGCTCGCGGCGTTCGAGACCGGCGCGCGGTACCAGATGTATCACGCGCTGCTTCTGTGCGTGGTCGGGGGGCTGCTACTCCGCGTCGGCGCTGCGGCGACTGGGACGCTGAGCCTGTGCGGTGGGCTGCTGGTCGCCGGGACGGTGCTGTTCTCGGGGTCGCTGTACGGGCTGGCGCTGACCGGGCAGCGCTCGCTCGGGGCGATCACCCCGCTCGGCGGGCTGTGCTTCCTCGCCGCCTGGGCGATCCTGGCCGTGGCGGCGCTGCGCGGGACGCTGACCGCCGGCTGAGCGGGCGGCTAGCCGCGGACGAAGATGAGGGTGGCGTTGGTGCCGCCGAAGCCGAAGCTGTTGGACAAGACGGCGGTGAGCTCGGCCGGGCGGGCCTGGTTGGGCACGTAGTCGAGGTCGCACTCGGGGTCCGGCTTCTCCAGGTTGATCGTCGGCGGCAGCACCGAGTCCTGCAGGGCCAGGATGGTGAACGCCGCCTCGACGCCGCCGGCCGCTCCCAGGAGGTGCCCGGTCATCGACTTGGTCGACGAGACGGCGAGGCGCCGCGCGTGCTCGCCGAACACCGCTTTTATCGCCACCGTCTCGGCGATGTCGCCCTGCTTGGTCGAGGTGCCGTGCGCGTTGATGTAGCTGATATCGGTCAGCCCGACCCCGTACTGGGCGGCGTCGCGCAGGGCCATGCGCATGCAGCGCTGCGCCCCCTCGCCATCGGCGGGCGGCGAGGTCATGTGGTGGGCATCGGCGCACCGCCCGTACCCGACGAGCTCGGCGAGGATCTTCGCCCCGCGGCGCAGCGCCGACTCGCGCTCTTCCAGGACCAGCACGCCCGCCCCTTCGCCCATGACGAAGCCGTCGCGATCCAGATCGAAGGGCCGCGAGGCGCGCTGCGGCTCGCTGTTGCGCGTCGACAGCGCCCGCATGGCGTTGAAGCCGCCGACCCCCAGCGCCGACACCGTGGCCTCGCTGCCGCCGGCGACCATGGCGTCGACGTCCCCGTAGGCGATGGCGCGCGCCGCCTCGCCGATCGCGTGGGCGCTGGTGCTGCACGCCGAGACCTGGCCCATGTTGGGGCCCTTTATCCCCTCGCGGATCGACACCAGGCCGGGAGCGATGTTGATGATGATCTGCGGCACGAAGTAGGGCGACATCCGCCCCGGACCCTTCTGGGTCATCGTCGTGTGCTGGATCTCGATGTGCGAGACGCCGCCGAGGCCCGCGCCCATGTACACGCCGATCCGATCGCAGGGGTAGCTGCCGTCGGGGCGGACGCCGATCGTAAGCTCGCTGCGCGGATCGAAGGGCCGCGCCTCGCCGGGCGGCGGCACCTTGTCGGCGGGCTCGGGGTTGATCTTCAGCCCGGCGTGGGCCAGCGCCTCGCTCGCCGCGTACAGCGCGAAGTGGACGAACGGGTCCATGTGCTTGGCTTCGCGCTTGTCGATGTAGGTCGAGGGGTCCAGGCCTTTGACCTCACCGGCGAACTTGGTGGCAAAGTGGGTGGTATCAAAGTGGGTGATCGGGGCGATGCCGCTCTGGCCGGCGAGCAGCGCCTTCCACGTCGCTTCCCTCCCAAGCCCGAGCGGGGTACAAAGGCCAATCCCCGTGACAACAACGCGTCTGCGCATAGACGGCGGTTTATCACAGTCTCCCCCCTTTGCGCTACGATGAGCAGCCGAGATGGTGCAGCGCAAAGGCCGAAGCATTCAGCCAGGGCCAGGGCCAGGGCCAGGGCCAGGGCCGGGTCCGGGCCGCGAGTTGCGCGCCGTCCGTCGCTTGCCGCCTCCGCCCGTGGCACCGCCTGGGTCGAGGTTGGCGCTCGCCGGTCGTATTTTGGCTCCGAAGCTGGCGTCGAAGCTGGCTCCGAATTTGGCTCTGTTTCTGGCTTTGGCTTTGGCCCTGGCCGGCGGCAGCGCCCGTGGTGGGGGAGCGCGCGGCCAGGGAGCCGGCGCGGGGGCCCCGGTGCTGCTCGACCAGGCGAGTGAGGTGGCGCTGGCCCAGCCGCTGCGGCTGCCGCTCCTTGGGCCGCGCTACGCGCTTGTGACCCTGGATCTGTTTGTCGCGGTCGGCCAGAAGGGCAGCGACATCAACCTCGGGCTCGCCCTGCGCCGGGCGGCCGAGGCGGCGGACGTGCGGCTGCTCCTGCACCCGGTCACCAACTCGGCGCTGGCCGAGCGCGGGGCCGAGGTGATCTGGGAGGCGCTGGAGCAGCAGCCGGCTGGCTGCTACCCGTTTATCAAGCAGCTCTACTCCCACCCGGAGTGGCTGGCGCTCACCACCGAAGGTCAGGAGGCGCTGCTTGGGGCCGCGGGCGCCGCCGGGCTCGACCCGCAGCGGCTCCGGCGCTCGCTGCTTGGTCATCGCCACCGCGCCGCGGTCAGCGCGCTGTGGCAGGCGGTGCGCGAGCAGGTCCGCTACCCCCCGGAGCTGTGGGTGAACGGCCGCCACCTGCGCG
>DAOMZC010001045.1:0-2671 GCA_035437965.1 Pseudomonadota bacterium | reverse complement strand
GGCAAGGATCTGTGGCTGCTCGCGCGCGCCTTTGGGGACCACTCGCTGTTTCCGGTGGTCCCTAGCGGGGTCCGGCCGGGGCCTGCGGGAAGCGGGACGGACCTCGACTCGCTTATTAGTGGCAAGCCGGTGACTACTAGCGGCGCCTTCCCCCTCGCCCTGACAAACCCGCTGTTCGTCGATGTCGACGGCGGCGGCTGGCGCGCCCCGTTCCAGCCGTAAAAACGCTGGCGCGGCGAATAGTTGCTTGACCACGCTCCGCGGAAGCTGCTACATGTGGCCAGCGTGGTCGGAATACCTCGGGGCGTGGCGCAGCCTGGTTAGCGCACCAGTCTGGGGGACTGGGGGTCGGTGGTTCAAATCCACTCGCCCCGACTTCGCAAGCCTCCTGGCCTCATCGGGCCAGGAGGCTTTTTTTTGCGGTCTTTTCGCCGCGCCGGCGGCTTTACCGCGCCGGTCGTTATGCCGCGCCAGGCTGCTGGCTCGACGACACAACCAATCGCCAAAACCCCAACATTTTCAAGGGTTTTCGCCGCTTCCACTAGTTGTCACGCTCGGCTGATCCCGATACGCTCCAGCTATGCAGTAGAGCCTGGCAGCGCCGCTTCGGTCTCTGCCTATATCGCCTAGTGGAGGTACGCTCATGTCGTCTACGCTCCTTGAAAAGCCGCACCAACCCCCTGCGCTTCTGCCGGGGGCGAGGCCGGGGCCTTCACCTGCCAGTGGTCGCGCTGTAGGCGGCGGTTCCGGGCGGTTAGCGCGGCGCCAGGCGCGGCTTTTGGTGCTGTGCGGGGTCTTGGTCGCGGCCGGGGGCTGCAACCCGCTGCGCTCGGTCGACCCCACCGGGACCGATCCGACGATGACCGACCCCTCGGATCCGATGCGCGGCCCGATCAAGGTCACTCCGGACCGCACCGACCTGACGATCAACGGGCAGCAGCAGCTGGCGCAGTTCCGCGCCACCGCCCTGCACGCCGAGGACATCACCGAGAAGGCGACCTGGAGCCTCTCGGACTCCAGCATTGGGACGATCGTAAAGGGCAAGCTGCAGATAAGCGGCAGCCTCGATCACGGCGGCTCGGTGCGCGTCTACGCCAGCTACCAGGGCGAGACCGGCGGCGCGACCCTGAACCTGCGGCTGGTCGCCCCGGATGTAGTCGACCCGTCGGCGCCGGCCGATGCCAAGGACTGGTTCTCGGGCGGCGATGGTGGGCCGGCGCCGGTGGTGATGTACCCGTTTGACAACACGATGATGGCGCCCAACGTCCTGCAGGTTCAGCTGCAGTGGCAGGCCGGCGCCGGCCACACGGTGCACCGGGTCACGATCAGCGGGCCGACCTACGAGCGCAGCTTCTACGTCGGGGGCAACGTCTGCCCGGGGTCGCGCTGCAGCTTCCTCGTCGATGACAAGCTGTGGAACACGCTGTCGCACTCGTCGCTCGGGCAGACGGTGACGATGACCGTGTCGGGGGTGGCGAGCCGCGGCGGCCAGATCGGCACCTCGGCGCCGGTGAGCCTGACCTTCGCGCCCGAGGATACGCGCGGCGGGCTCTACTACTTCTCGCCGACCATCCGCGGCATCAAGCGCGTGCCCCTCGGCGCCAGCAAGCCCGTCGATTTCATCACCAACGGCGACGAGACCGGCTGCGCCGGCTGCCACGCGGTGTCGCGCGACGGCAAGCAGGTCGCCATCGAGTTCGGCTCGGGCCAGACCAACGTCGGCTCGACGGTGGTGGACGGCGCCAAGCCGAGCATGCGCAACTTCCCGCTCAACCGCAACATCGCCTGGAACTTCGCCTGGTTCAACCCCACCGGCGACAAGCTGATCACCAACTGGAGCGGCACCCTGAAGGTCCGCGATCCCAAGACCGGCAACGTGCTGGAGACCGTCAACCCGGCCCTCATCGGCGGCACCGGCAGCGGCGCCATGCCCGAGTGGTCGCCCGACGGCAAGTGGATCGCGTTTGTCCGCGAGCTCACCAAGTCGGCGTACGACTTCGAGCTGACCGATAGCGGCGACATCGTCGTCATGCCCTACAACGGCGGCGCGTTCGGGCCGGCGGTGACGGTGGTGCAGGCGCAGGGCAGCGGCGGCTACCACTTCTGGCCGAGCTGGTCGCCGGACAGCACCTGGCTGGTGTTCAACACCATGGACTGCACCACCGGCTGCCAGCAGTACGACGCGGTGCCGACGCGGCTGCGCCTGGTGCAGGCGATCGACAGCATGGGCAAGCCGGTGAGTAACGCCACCCCGATCGACCTTGTCAACGGGACCCACAAGCCGCACAGCACCAACAACTGGCCCAAGTTCGCGCCGTTTTTGCAGAACGGCCGCTTCGTCTTCGTCGTGTACTCGGCAAGCTACGGGTGGGGCTTCAACACCGGCAGCAACCCCCAGCTGTTCATGTTCGGGCTCGACCTCGACAAGGCCAAGATGGGGGTCGATCCGAGCTTCCAGCCGGTGTGGCTGCCGTTCCAGGATCGCAACACCGGCAATCACTCGGCGATCTGGACCACCGACGTCGCCTGCACCACCGATCGCGACTGCCCGGTCGAGTTCATGTGCACGATGGGCGCCTGCGTCGGACGCATCGGCTAGCTGCGGCTCCGCTCGGCGCGCCGTCCGGCCTCAGGGCGGGAAGGCGCGGCCGGGCGCGGCGCTTCTGCCGGG
>DAOMZC010001044.1:0-2689 GCA_035437965.1 Pseudomonadota bacterium | reverse complement strand
CTCCCCTGCTCCGGCCGCCGCGCCCGACGCAGGCGGCAAGAAGGTCACGTGGCCTTCGGGCAGCGCCCCCGCTGCGAAGCCCGAGGCGGACGCCGGACCGCCGAAGCCGAAATACAACCCCGCGTGGTCGATCCTCACGCACCCGCCGGAAGGCGTGCTCTCCGCCGAGCCGACCCCCGCCCCCGCGCCCGCGCCGCACCCTGCAGGCGCTCTATCAAAAAGAGCGCGCCGCGCTGCCCCGCGAGCTCTACGGCCTCCTGCAGCGCGCCCTGGAGCTGTGCGCCGGCACCCCCGAGCTGACCCTGTGGCTCGCCGAGGCCGGGCGCCTGGTCGAGGCGCTCGATCGGCCGCTGCTCATCACCGTGATGGGCGAGTTCAACTCGGGCAAGTCGACCTTCGTGAACGCCCTGCTCGGCGAAGAGGTCGCGCCGATGGGCATCACCCCGACCACCGCGACGATCAACCTGCTGAAGTACGGCCGCGAGCTCGGCGGGCGCGTGGTCTACCGCGACGGACAGAGCCGCGCCGTGCCGTGGGCCAAGGTGCCGGCGCTGCTGCGCGGTCTCGACGCCGCCGAGGTGCAGCGCATCAAGGTCGTCGAGGTGCTGTACCCGCTGGATGTCCTGCAGCGGGTCAACGTGGTCGACACCCCCGGCCTGAACTCGATCCTGCCCGAGCACGAGGCGACGGCGCGCGAGTTCATCGCCCAGGCCGACGCCGTCATCTGGCTTTTCACCGTCGACCAGGCCGGCAAGGCGAGCGAGCGCGAGGCGCTGCAGTCGATCCGCGCCGCGGGCAAGAAGATCCTCGGCGTGCTCAACAAGATCGATCGCATCGACGCCATGGCGCAGTGGGCCGAGCAGCTCCCGCCGGCCGCGCCCGCCAGCGCGCCGGCGCCCGCCGCTCCCTCGCCGGAGCCCGTGGTGGCCGAGTCCTCGTCAGAGCCAGTCGCCGCCCCGCCTCCAGCGCCCCCCAGCGCGCCCGAGCCGCTGGCCGCCATCCTCGCTCACCTCAACGATCCGGCGACCGGCCTGGTCGAGCTGCTGGAGGTGATCGTCCCGTTCTCCGGTCGCGAGGCGCTGCTCGGGCGGCGGCAGGGCGACGGCGAGCGGCTGCAGCGGGCCAACCTTCCGGCGCTCGAGCAGGCCCTGGAGGAGCGCTTCTTCGCCCGCGCCCAGGCAATCAAGAACGCCGCCGCGCAGACCCGTCTGGCGGCGCTGCTCGACAAGGCGCGCGAGCAGGTGAGCGGCCTCTGGCAGGCGAGCGCCCGCGACGAGCTCGATCAGGAGCTGCGGCTCTGCCAGGCCGACTCGCTGCTGTTCCTGCGCGACTTCATCCCCGCCGAGCGCCGGCGCCTCATCGCCGATGCCGACAGCTCGCACAAGCTGGCCGCCCGCGAGATCCTCGACTTCGTGCGGCCCCGGCGCTGGCCCTTCGGCGAGCACCAGGCCGCCCCGGCCGACCGCGACTTCTTGCTGGTGCTCCTCGACGACAAGCTGGCGGCCCTGACCGCCGCCTCGCGCGCCCGCGTGGTCGCGGCGCTGGCGATCGCCGGGGGCGACGGCGAAGCGGGCACCGACAGCGACCTGCTGCGGCTCCTGGATGAGCAGGTCTACGGGCGCTACCGGGCGTTTTCCCGCGGCTACCTGCGCGGCGGCAAAGTCGATGACTTCTTCGTCCGCATCCTGCCGCGCCTGGAGCTCACCGAAGCCGCGATCGGCCGCGCCCTGGAGCGCGACGCCCCGACCGCCGTCGACATCCTGGAAGCCGAGCTCCTCACCCCCTTGCGCTCCTTCGGCGAGATGCGCTTCAAGCTGCGCGCCGCCGTCCTGCAGAAGCGCCTGGAGCAGGAGGAGCTGCGCCGGCTCGATGTGGACGAGCGCGTCCTGTTCCCGCTCGAAGCGCTGCGTGACGCGCTCTCCGCCCTGACCGAGCCCTCTCCTTAGTACAGCGCCCGCAGCGCAGATGAGCCTCATTCTTTGCGGGTCGCTCTACCACCCCGCGGGCCGCAGATCTCCGCCGCGTCGCCGCCGCTTACCCGCGGCGCAGCCGAGCACGAAAAGCCGCCCGCGCCGCCCGCGCATCCGCACTGTTGATCTCCGCCGCGCCGCCGCTTACCCGCGGCGCAGCCGAGCACGAAAAGCCGCCCGCGCCGCCGCGCATCCGCACTGTTGATCTCCGCCGCGCCGCTGCTTACCCGCGGCGCAGCCGAGCGCGAAAAGCCGCCCGCGCCGCCCGCGCATCGGCGCTGTTGAACGCCTGCTCGCGCAGCGCAAAGATCTCCTCGGCCGAGCCGGCGGTAAGGTGCGGCCCTTCGCGGAGCAGCCGCTCGATGAGCACCCGGGTACCCTGCAGCGCCAGCTGCGGCTTGGCGGCCAGCGTCTGCGCCAGCCGCTGCGCCGCCCCAAGGACCTCGGCCGCCGGCACCACGCGATGCACGAGCCCCCAGGCGTGGGCCTCCTCGCCCAGGATCGCCTCACCGGTGAGCAGGAGCTGCCGGGCGCGCCCGAGACCGCACAGGGCGATGAGCCGCGCCACTCCCTCGGGCGTGTAGATGAGCCCGAGGCTCACCGGTGGCATCTGCAGCCGCGTCCCCGGGTGGGCGACCCGCAGATCGCAGGCCAGCGCCAGCTCGCAGCCGGCCCCCACCGTGGCCCCGTTGAGCGCCGCCACCACCGGCAGCGGCCCC
>DAOMZC010001043.1:0-2689 GCA_035437965.1 Pseudomonadota bacterium | reverse complement strand
GGCCGCTCGCGAGACGGTCCGCAAGGAGCTGTGCACCTTGAGCCAGGCGCTGAAGCTGGCCAAGAGCCGGGGCCTATACCTCGGCGATCCGCGTGCGCTGATCCCGGAGTTCAAAGCTCCCTATCGGCCGCGCAGTCGGTTTCTAACCCTGGACGAGTCGCAGCGCCTGCTGCCCGAGCTGCCGCCCCACCGGCAGCTGTGGGTCCTCGTTGCGATCTACACCGGAGGGCGCGAGAGCGAAGTGGACCATTTGGCCTGGGACCACCTGGACTGGGCCAACGAGACAATCCGCATCTACGGCACCAAAACCGACGGCGCCTACCGGGTCATCCCATTTCATCCGGTCTTGCGCGCCACCCTCGGCAAAGAGCGCAAGAGCAGCGGCCCCATCGTCGGCGAGTGGCTGAACGTGCGGCGGGACCTGGCCGCCGCCTGCACCCGAGCCAAGATCGCCAAGGTCAGCCCCAACGACCTGCGCCGGACCTTGGCCAGCTGGCTCAAGCAGCAGGGTGAGGACAGCTTCATCGTGGCACAGATCCTGGGCCACTCGACCAGTCGCATGGTCGAGCTGACCTACGGCAAGGTAGACATCGCGGCCAAGAAGCGAGCCTTCGCCAAGCTGCCTGGCCAAGAGCCCGAACCGAACAGCTCTGCCAGTCTGCCAAACGAGGCCGCTGCGAAATCCCCGCCTGTGCCGATCAGCGACGGGAACTCAACTACTCAGCAAATTCCACCAGCGCCCGGGCAGTCTGCCAATAGTCTGCCAACTCTGGGCGCTTCTGTGTCCGCTGTGTCCGCTATTTCCGCCCCTGTCCCAGAAACAAAAAACCCCGTCTCTCGTCGAGAAACGGGGCCAGCGACTGTGCTCGGGGCCGGAATCGAACCAGCGACACGCGGATTTTCAGTCCGCTGCTCTACCTACTGAGCTACCCGAGCGATGAAACGGATCGAACGCTAGTGCACGACGGGGGTGGGGGTCAAGGGAATTTTGCGGCGGGAGCTTGCTTGCGTCGGATAGTTTTTGGCGGCACTTGAGGTTGGGGGTCTTGAATGGGCATTGGGCATTCGGCCTTGGCCGGGCGGTCAACCTTTGACGCCGCCCTGGGTGATGCCGCCGATGAGGTGGCGCTGGAGGGCGAAGAACAGGGCCATGACGGGGAGGGAGACGAGCACGGCGCCGGCGGCGAAGTGGCCCCACTCGGTGGAGTAGTCGCCCACGTAGTGGTTGAGCAGGACCGGCAGGGTGTAGCTCTGGGGGCGGCTCATGAAGGTTGCGGCGAGGATGAACTCGTTCCAGGCCGAGAGGAAGGCGAACAGCGCGGTCACGGCCAGGGCGGGGCGGCACAGCGGCAGGGCGACCCGGTAGAAGGCGTCGAAGCGGCTGCCGCCGTCGAGCATGACCGCCTCTTCGAGCTCGCGCGGCAGGCTGTCGAAGAAGCCCTTGAGCATGAACACGCAGAACGGAATCGCGGTCGTCGCGTAGCACAGGACCAGGCCCCCGAGGTGGTCGAGCAGGTGCAGCTTCTCGAGGATGATGTAGAGCGGAATGGTGGTCACCACGCCGGGGAACATCTGGGCGAACAGGAACACCCGCAGCGACGTGCGGCGACCGGGGAAGCGGAAGCGCGACAGGGCGTACGCCGCCGAGCACGAGAAGGCGACCCCGACCACCGTGACCGCGGCCGAGACGACGACCGAGTTCAGGAGCTGGCGCAGAAACAGGAGCTGGCCGCCGGCGTCGCGGGTAAAAATGACATCGCGGAAGTTGGCGAGCGAGACCTCGGTCGGCCACGGAGTCGGTGTGAGGGCGAAGCTCTGCGACGGCGACAGCGCCATCTTGAGCACCCACAGGACCGGATACATGGTCACCAACGTGGCCACGAGCAGGATGAGGTGAAGGAGCAGGGTACGCAGGAGCCGCATCGTCATCTGAGACCACCGCGGGCGTGGCTTGGGTCTTTGCCCGCGAATTCATTATATGTCCGGCGCGGCCGGGGTGAGTCAGACTTCGGGCTGATAAGGCAAAAGATCATCCCCGGATAGCGGCGCGACCCACACTGTGGTCCACGCAACGGCCGGCATACGCGGCGGGAGGGGCCAGCGCGCCGCCTTTTGGACGAGCGGCTCGCCGGTGGGGAACGGTGCGGAACGGGCCGCCAGAGGGACAGCCGCGGGGGCCGGCACGGACGCAGCAGGAGGCGAATCGGGGGCCGAAGCTGCGGGCATGGACGCAGCAGGAGGCGAATCGGGGGCCGAAGCTGCGGGCGCGGAAGTGGGAGGTACCGGCGCGGACGCGGGGGCGGCCGGTCCAGGCGCCGCGCTCGCCGGCTCGGCTGCGGAGGGTGCCGGCGCGGGCGTGAGGGGCTCGGACAGCGGCGGCGGATCCAGCTCGAGCGCCTTGTGGACATGGAAGACCACGTCTGTATCGCCGGCCTGCGCGCGCAGCTCGAGCAGCAGCGCTTCATCGGTGAGGCCGCGGTGGTAGAGCTCCAGCGCGAGCGCCGCGGTGGTGATGATGCGCGCCCCGAGCGGCTCGTCTTCGTCCTGCGGCAGGCGCATGAAGTCGACCAGGACCTTCTGCAGCTCGTGCGCGGCGCCGATAAGCGGCGAGTCGGTCTGGTAGCCGAGCAGCGTCGGGACCGTGGGGGGCAGGGGACCGCGCGCCAGCAGCTCGGCGCGCAGCACGCCG
>DAOMZC010001042.1:0-2692 GCA_035437965.1 Pseudomonadota bacterium | reverse complement strand
CCCTTGGCGACACGGCCCCCCTCAACTCGCGACGGGCCGGTCGGGGAGCTCCAGGTCGGCGAGCATGGCGAAGTGGTCCGAGGGGAACACGCCGGCTTCGTCATTGTCCAGGCACACCCGGGCGGCACGCACCCGGACCTGGGCGATCGGGTCGGCGCCGACCATCACGTAGTCGATGCGCCGGCTGAGCGCCACCAGGTCCTTGGCCGCGGCGGGGTTGCGCTGGGCGTCCATGGTCAGCCCCGGCCCGTGCCCGGCCGCGGCGAAGCAGTCGACGAAGTCCGAGTTGGCGAGGAAGTCCAAGAGCTCCGGCGAGTCGGGCGGCGCGTTGAGATCGCCCAGCAGCACCGGCGGCAGGATCATCACGTGCGCCGGCAGCCGCTGCGGCAGCACCAGGAGCTCGGCGTTCACGTAGCGGGTCAGGTGCAACAGCTGCTCGCGCCGCACGTGGGCGAGCTCGGGCTCCCACGACAGGTGGGTGACGACCACCGGCAGCACCCCGACCTTGACGCTGCACAGCGCGTACAGCAGCGACCGCGGCTCGGTCCCGGGCGGCGTCGGCAGCGGCTCGGTGCGGTGCTCGCGGATCGGGAAGCGCGAGAGCAGCGCGTTGCCGTAGTCGGCGGCGATCGGTCGGCTCAGCTGGCACGCCCGGCTGAACGCCACCCGGTAGCCGAGCCCCTCGGCCACCTCGTCGGCCTGCGCGGTGCCCGAGCCGTGCGTCTGCAGCACCTCCTGCAGCCCGACCAGGTCCGGCGCCTCGTCCCGCAGCCCCTTTTGGATCAGCCGGCGGCGGATCGGCCACGGCGGGTGGTGGCTCCACAGGTTGAGCGTCATGAGACGGAGCTTTTGCATGCTGCCCCAGCATAACGCCATCGCCCGGTTGGCGCGCGCCGGCGCTGCAAGTACGATGAAGTTCCTGGTTTCCCCGCAGCTTGGCCCGCGCCCGCGCGAGCCCCCACCCCCGCAAGGAGCCCCATGAACTACCGACGACTAGGCAAGGCCGGAATCAAAGTCAGCGAGCTGTCCTTCGGCGCCTGGGTCACCTTCGGCGGCCCCAAGGCCGAAGAGGTCCAGAGCCAGTGCATGAAGGCGTGCTTCGACGCCGGCATCAACTTCTTCGACAACGCCGAGGCGTACGGCAACGGCCAGGCCGAGATTGTGATGGGCAACGTCATAAAGAGCCTGGGGCTGCGCCGCCAGAGCCTGGTCCTGTCGACCAAGATCTTCTGGGGCGGCTCCGGCCCCAACGACTCGGGCCTGTCGCACAAGCACGTCATCGAGGGCACCCACGCCGCGCTGCGCCGCCTGCAGACCGACTACGTGGACCTCCTGTTCTGCCACCGCCCCGACCCCGACACCCCGATCGAGGAGACGGTGCGCGCCATGGACATCCTGGTGCGCCAGGGCAAGGCGTTCTACTGGGGCACCTCGGAGTGGAGCGCCGCCGACATCAGCGAGGCCCACGCCATCGCCCGTCAGTACGGTCTGACCCCGCCGTCGATGGAGCAGCCGCAGTACAACCTGTTCTGGCGCGACCGCGTCGAGAAAGAGTACCTGCCGCTTTACCGCGACCTCGGCTACGGCACCACCATCTGGAGCCCGCTCGCCTCGGGCCTGCTCACCGGCAAGTACAACCAGGGCATCCCCGCCGGCAGCCGCCTCGCCGATCCCAAGAACGAGTGGCTGCGCGAGCAGATCCTCCTCCCCGGCCGCATCGAGAAGGTGCAGAAGCTCGACACGCTCGCCAAAGAGCTCGGCTGCAGCCTGGCCCAGCTGGCGCTGGCCTGGTGCGTGAAGAACCCGCACGTCAGCACCGTGATCACCGGCGCCAGCCGCATCGAGCAGGTGCACGACAACCTCAAGTCGCTCGAAATCGTGCCCAAGCTGACCCCCGAGATCATGACGCGCATCGACGCCTTGATGGGCAATAGCCCCGCGACCGTCACCGCTTAGCAGGGCCCGGTCAGCCGCGGTCAGCTGCCTGTGTGCTCTTTCAAGAGCAGCGCCAGCTGGTACAGCTTGCGCCGCGGCTGGCCGCCAAGGAGGGTGAGCGCGGTCGCGATCTCCTTGGGGCCCTGGCCGGCGGCGAGCCGGCGGCGGATCTCGGTCTCCAGGTCGCCCAGCGCGGCGGCGTCCGCGGAGGGGGCGGCGGTCGCGCCCTGCTCTGCGGTGCCGGCGACCACCAGCGTCACCTCACCGCGCGGCGGGGCGGCGGCGTAGCGGGCGTGCAGCTCGGCCAGCGTGCCGGTCACGTGCTCTTCGTAAAGCTTGGTCAGCTCGCGGGCCAGGCAGGCGGGGCGCTCCGGCCCGAGGGCCGCCGCCAGGTCGCCGAGGGTCCGGTGGACGCGCTCGGGCGACTCGTAGAAGAGCAGCGTACCCGGCTCGTGGCGCAGCGAGCCGAAAAGCGCCAGCCGGTCCCCCTCGGCGCGCGGCGGGAAGCCGACGAACAAGAAGCGCTCGGTGCGCAGCCCAGAGCCGATGAGCGCGGTCAGCGAGGCGCTCGGCCCCGGCACCACCTCCACCGGCACGCCGCGCGCGCGCGCCGCCGCGACCAGCCGCTGCCCCGGATCGGAGATGCCCGGCAGCCCCGCCTCGGAGATCAGCGCGACGTCGCGCCCGCCCTGCAGGACCTGCAGCAGCTGCTCGGTGCGCGCCGCCTCGTTGCCGGCGAAGAAGCTGTAGATCTCGG
>DAOMZC010001041.1:0-2694 GCA_035437965.1 Pseudomonadota bacterium | reverse complement strand
CAGCCGGGCGCCCGCCCCGGCCAGCGCCAGCGCCGCGGCCCGCCCGAGGCCGCGTCCGGCACCGGTGACCACGGCGGTACGCCCGCTGAGCGGGAGCGCCTCCGCCCGGTCGGCCGGCGGCTTTTCATGCAGCGTCAAGTTGGCCATGGAGCAACCTATTTCCACCGACTGTACGCGCCGCGGGCGAGACGATCAATCAAGCCGCTACACATCCTGCGCTTTAACCGATCAGGCGCTCTATTTCGCCCAGAAATGCGGCACCTGATTACATCCGCGTACATGCTGCGTATAGGTAACACCATGTGCGCTTAATGTCCACATTCAGCGGCAAAACGATTCCCTGGTCTAGCTCGCTACAGACGGCGGTGCCTCTACAGCGACAGCGGCCGATAGCCGAACATGCGCACCCGGCGCAGCAGCACATCCAGCAGGAGCAGCCCGATCGCCGCCCCGCACAGCCACGTCCACAGCGCCCGCAGGTAGCGGATCTTCTCGTCGCCCGGCTCCAGGGCAGCCGCCGCGCTTGCGTAGCGCGACCCCAGGCTCGCCGCGGCCACTCGCGACAGCAGCTCGAGGTCGGGCGGCAGCGCCAGATACTCCCGCGGGTAGGACAGCGCCAGGGTGCCCCATGACTCGGCGACCACCGGGCCGACCGCGCCCGGCTGGGCCGCCTTGCTGCGGTGGATGGCGCGCAGGAGGAACGCCCCGGTGCGCGGCAGGCGCAGCTCGGCCTCGTAGCGCCCGGGGGCGGTGACCTGCATGGGGGCGCGCAGCACGACCTCGCCCTTGCCCCCGGGCAGCCCGGGCAGCCCGGCGGTCGGGGCGATGACCTCCAGCTGGGTGTCGAGGCTGGAGATGAAGCGATCGTCGCTCGCCACCGCGTCGACCCGGACCTTGACGTAGGGCGGCGTCGAGACCGCCTGCAGCTCGTAGCCCTGCCCGCGCGCCCGCGCGTCGTGGCGCATCGTCGAGCGCACCAGCTGCGCCCAGAACTTGGCGTAGCCCGGCCAGCGCAGCCAGTCCACCGCCCAGCGGTTCTTCACGTCGCTGGTGAACGCCACCGCCTGCCCCAGCCCCTGGCGCCAGCGGGCCAGCAGCGGCTCCCCCTGCGGCGACACCAGGATCACCTCGGCCAGCGGCTTGGGCTTGGTCGCGACGTAGCCGCGCAGCGGCGGCGCCCCCTCGATGCCGACGCCGTCGAGCAGCTCGACGTACTTCTGCACCTGCGGCCGCACCCGCTCCTCGATGAGGGCCGAGCGCGCGACCTGCGTGGTCTCCTTGGTGAAGATCTTGGGGATCGAGTTGGCGTCCTGGGTGTAGTAGAAGCGGCCGTTGCCATGCTCGGCGATCGCGGTGAGCAGCGTCTGATCGGCGCCCGAGCCGACGCCGACCGTGGACACGGTGATCTTGCTCGCCACCATCTGATCGACCAGATCGATGATCCCCTGATACTCGGCCTGCCCGTCGGTAAGCAGGATGACGTGCTTGATCTTGGCGGGCGCCGAGACAAGCTGCTGATACGCCTCCTGCAGCGGCGGCAGAAGCTGCGTCCCGCCGCCGGCCACCAGGCGCGAGATGTCCGAGCTGATGCGCACCCGGTTCTGCGCCCGCTGCAGCCGCACCAGCGGCGTCGCCTGGCTGTCGAACGCCACCACCCCGATCAGATCGTCGGCCCCGAGGAGCTCGGCGGTGGCGCGCGCGGCGTCCTTGGCGAGCTCCAGCTTCGGCCCGCTCATCGAGCCCGAGCGATCGATGCACAGCACCAGCCCGAGCGACGGCTGATCGCGCTTTTTCTCCTGATCGAAGCGCACCGGCAGGAGCTTCTCCAGCTGGGTGCCCTGGTAGCCGCCCGAGCCGAAGCTGTTCTCGCCGCCGGTCATGATGAAGCCGCCGCCGTAGTCGCGCACGTAGCTCTCGATCGCCAGCATCTGCGCCTGGCCGACCAGCGTCGCCGAGGTGTCCGACAGCAGCACCAGATCGTAGGGCAGAAGCTCCTTGACGCTGCGCGGCATGCCGTAGGGGTTGCGCGCCTCGACGTCGATGTTCTCGTGGGTCAGCGCCTGCTCCAGGTAGCCGCGCGAGGGCGGATCGCCTTCGATGTAGAGCACCCGCGGGCGGCCCTTGATCGCCAGCGACAAGAGGGCCTGGTTGTTGCCGGCGAACAGATCGCGCAGCGGCGGCGCCTTGGGCTCGTCGGCGGGCGGGATGGCGCTCACCTTGACCCGGTAGTTGACGTAGCCGGGGCTCTGCGGCTCGCTGCGGAAGCGGACCAGGTTGCGGCCGGGGGCGAGCTCGAGGTCGCGGTGGCCGTCGCCGGGGTTCTCCACGTCGTTCTGGTAGAGGGTGACGCGGGCCCGCTGGGCGGGGCTTGCGTAGATCTCGGCCTCCAGGGTGAAGGGCGCCCCGACCTTGAGCTGGGTGTCGGCGTCGGGGCCACCGGCCAGCCGCAGCTCGCGCACCAGCACCTCGGGCTGCGGCTCGGCGGCGAGCGGGAAGTAGCCGACCCGCACCCCGCGCGCCCGCGCCGCCTGCGCCTCGGCGAGCACGTCGCCTTCGGTCTGGTTGCCGTCGGAGAAGATCAGCACCCGGGGCAGGGTGTCGGGCGAGTGCAGGCCGTAGCTCAGCTGCAGCGCCGCCTGGAGGTTGGTGGCGCTCGGATCGGTGCGGGCGGCCTCGGCGCCCGGTGGCTGGCCG
>DAOMZC010001040.1:0-2700 GCA_035437965.1 Pseudomonadota bacterium | reverse complement strand
CCCCGCGCCGATCAGAGCGCTGGATATACGGCGGCGCAGCTAGCCGCCGCCGGCATGCGCCCGCCCGAGCCGGGGGTCCAGGCCGTGCCGCCCGGCTCCACCACCGGCAGCTCCGCCTGGGCGGTTCAGCCGGATCCGCGAGCGGACCAGAGCGCCGGCTATTCAGCGGCGCAGCTTGCCGCCGGCGTACGCCCGGACCCGAGCACCGGCTATACGGCGGCGCAGCTAGCCGCCGCCGGCATTCGCTCTCCATCGCAGGTCATGCCGCAGGCGATGACGCCCATGATCGGGCAGCCGCTGCCTTCGGGGATGCACCCGGCGATGCAGCTGCCCAAGGGCGGGTCGGCCTCGATGCCGCATATATCCGGCGGTACCGGCGACTACTCGGCGATGCTGTCCTCGGCGGGCATGTCGGCGATCATGACCCCGGGGATGGGGGCGCCGCCGCCGGGGCCCGTGCCCGAGCCGGGCGGCGTCACCCTGACGACGCGGCAGCTGGTGGCGACGCTGACCATGACCTCTGTGCTGTCCGGTGTCATCGGCGCGCTGATCGCGCTTTTGGTGATGCAGAACTCGTACAAGCCGGGCGAGCCGGCCCAGCCGCCGGCGACCGCAGCAACCGGCGGGGAAGTGCCGCCGGGCACCGCGCACAGCGACCAGCCCTCCGAAAACAAGAGCGAAACGCCGCGCCCGCCGCCTGCTTCGGTCGCCCCGAAGGTGGCGCCCCAGGCCGTGGTGAGCGGCCCGCCCGACACCCTGGTGGTGTACCGCGGCGCCGTAGCGCTGCCGCCGCTGCGGCTGGCCAGCGTAGCCGCCAGCGGCCCACCCCGCCCGAGCCAGTGGACGCGGCCTGGCAGCCCACCCGCGCGGTCGGCCCTTCCGCCCGGGCCCGGCCCCGCTGCCAAGCCGGACGCCGCTTCCCCGGCGCGGCCCACCCCGCCGGACGGCAAGCCCGCCGCCGACAGCCCGCCTGCCGCCGACAGCAAGCCCGCCGCACCGGGGGGCAAGCCGGCGGTCAAGCCCTCCGCCGATCAGGTCGGACTGCGCAACCCGTTCGGCAAGTAAGCGCCGCGCCGTCCCGTCAAGCCGCGCCGCGCTCCCAAGACAGGCTGAGCAACCCTTTGCGTAAGTAATCGCCGCGCCGCACCCCTAGCGGGGCCGCTTTGCGGTAGCATCCGCGGCCATGTCTGCGACCCCCAGCCAACTTCACGGCGCTCACGTCCTCATCACCGGCGGGGCGGGCTTCATCGGCTCGCACCTGGTCGAGCGGCTGTGCACCGATAACCGCGTCCGGGTGTTCGATCTGATGCGCCGCGACGCCTTGCGCCCGGCCGGGCTGCACGAGCACAAGAACGTCGAGCTCATCGTCGGCGACGTGCTGGACGCCGCCGCCGTGCGCGCCGCCGCCGCCGATGTCGATGTCGTCATCCACCTGGCCTCGATCGCCGGTGTCGACACGGTGATGAAGATGCCGACCCAGACCATGCGCGTGTCGCTGCTCGGCACCGCCCAGGTCATCGAGGCGGCGCACGGCGGCGGCCGCTGCCGGCGCTTCATCGATTTCTCGACCAGCGAGGTGTTCGGGCGCTTCGCCTACCAGGTCTCGGAGATCGAGGCCACGACCCTGGGCGCCGTCGGCGAGGCCCGCTGGACCTACGCGGTCGCCAAGCTCGCCACCGAGCACCTCGCCATGACCTACCACCGCCAGTACGGCTTCCCCGCCGCCACCATCCGCCCGTTCAACATCTTCGGTCCGCGGCAGGTCGGCGAGGGCGCCGTGCACCACTTCATCGTCCGCGCGCTGCGCGGCGAGCCGCTGCTCATCCACAACGACGGGGCGCAGATCCGCTCGTGGTGCTACGTGGATGATATCGTCGACGCGACGCTGCTCATCAGCAGCGCTCCGGAGGCGGTCGGCCACGCCTTCAACATCGGCAACCCGCGCTCGACCCTGACCGTGTATCACCTGGCGCAGCTCATAAAGCGCCTGGCCGAGTCGTCCTCGCCGGTCGAGTTCGTGACCTGGAACCACCCGGACGTCGAGCTGCGCGTGCCGTCGATCTCCAAGGCGCAGGAGGTGCTCAACTGGCAGCCGCGCTTCGATCTGGAAGAGGGGCTGCTTCGCACCATCGCCTGGTACCGTAACCGCTAGCCTGCCATGCGCGCCGCCGCCCAGCCTGCGACAGTCACCCCGGCCCTGGTCCTGCGGGTGGTAAACTTCGGCGAGTCCGACCGCGTGGTCACCCTGCTTACCGCGGCGCACGGCAAGCTGTCGGCGCTGGCCAAGGGGGCGCGGGCGAGCAAGCGGCGGTTCGGGGCGGCGCTGTCGCCCTTCGGCTACGGCGAGGCGACGCTGCGGGAGCGCCGCGGTCAGGAGCTGTGGCTGCTCGAAGACCTGCACACGAGCCGCGGCTTCGCCCGCCTGCCGCAGGAGCTCGGCCGCTTCAGCCACGCCTGCTACGCCCTGGAGCTGTGCCTGCACCTGTGCCCCCCGCAAGAGCCCGAGCCCGAGGTCCTGCGCCTGACCCTGAGCCTGCTCGAGTACCTCGACGGGCTGCCGCTAGAGGCGCGGCCCGCCGCCGAGGCGCTGCGGGTCTACGAGCTTGGGCTTTTGCGGGCCGTCGGCCTGGCGCTGCAGCTGCGCGAGTGCGCCGCCTGCGGTCACGACGTGCCCGAGCTGCCGCTGGTGCCGCTCGACAT